>JAKBAL010000146.1 GCA_021809225.1 Pseudomonadota bacterium
GTGCCCCGGTTTACACACATTTCTTATGAAGCTTGGACACCTGAAGGGAAAAAAGTTGAAGGCAGAGCTGCAGGATTTTTAGCCCGTCTCATTCAGCATGAAATTGATCATTTGGATGGGGTTTTGTTTATTGATCTTATTCCTGAAGAAGAACTCGTCACACGGGAAACTTTGAAAAAAATTCGCCAAAAAAGCTAAATCAAATACAATTTTTTCTTTATTCCCAATAGGTTAATTTTAATTAAGCGATAACAAGAAAAAATGCTGTTGAATTTATTTTAAAAACTATTAAATTGCTTTAAATATAAGTTTTTTTATTAATCTAAGAGAGAGTGTTATTTATGAGAAAAGCGTTAAGATTTTACTTGGTTGCCTCTACAATGATGAGTTCTATAGCTCTTGCAGGAAAAGAGGAGTATCTTCAAGACCTAGATAAGCAAGGACTAAGGGTTCTTCTTAAAGCTGTAACTCATAAGTGTGACGTTTCTTGGGAGGAAGAATTTAATCTTAACGATCAACAAGATGACGCAAGAGCAACCTGGGTGAATAATTATATAGATGAATTTTTGGGTGAAAAAAGTAGAAATTACTATTTCCAAATGAGTAAAATACTGGGAGGGAGGCAAAATCCAGAATTTGTAAGGCTAGAGAATAAGTATAAAAAAGTTTGTGCAAAACGAGACACGCTTATGCACTCTCGTAGCCAATGGTTTATTGCTAATTCTTATAATCAAAACAAGCAAGTGTCGACGATAGTAGTAGGTAATAGCAGCAGGGCTTCAGATCTTCCAATCGACGAATTCGATGAGAAAGCCTTAAAAGTTGCTATTCAAGTGTTAACGAACAAAAAAAACAAAGACGCTATTTATGCTGAGCAACTTGATCTGCATAATCTTGAGGATCAAATAAGAAAAGAAAATATAGAGAAATTATTTGAGCTTCTTTCAAAGAATAAAGGTGTCTCCTCTTATGAAAAAAGTCGATACAAAATTTCAGTTCAAATTGAGAGCCTGAGCAATGAGCGTTCCTATTTGCCACAGCAGCTTTTAGAGATTGAGAGTCGTGTGAGGGTCGCTCAAATTGAAAGACGAGAAAAGCTCGAGGATTTTCGGCAGAGAAGACAAGATCTTCCCAAGAAGGTAGCTGCTGAACAATACCTTAATGAGCTCAATTTATTGGATGGTTTCTTTCTCACGCAAATTCGTGAAGATCATGCTACTTCGAGGCGTCATGATAAGGATATTATACCCCCTGATGCATCATTATATGATGCTATGGGGATATATGCGGAAAGCGTCATGTCCATAACGAAGGTAATGAAGACAAATGGGTACGTAATTGGGCTCATTGAAAGGGCGCTCAATCTCTTTCAGGGAGAAGGTGCTGTGAGCTTTCAAGTGGCAAGCAAAAGAATAAGTGATAAAGCAATTGAATTAGGCTATCCCCAGATACGCCTGCATTTTGAGGGAGATCATTTATATTTTCCCCTTTTTGAAAAGTTAACGAGTATATACTGCCAGCTTGTCGGCGATCCATCAACCCTCGTATACTCTCAACAAAACGCCTGTAAGAACGGATTATACGGACGCATTGTTTTTAGTGCTCTTTTAGCTTTTAAAGATCAGCTTGCTCAGGGAATAAACAATCCTTCCCAATTGCCCGTGGCATTTGACGGAAATTTTCTGAATGATGCTGGCTTTAAAGAGGCTCTTCTTCAGATTCAAAGAGAAGAAGACGCAGATGAGGGGGATTTTCTCAATTTTTGTCAAAGGGCAGCAATTGACAAGGAGAACGTACAAAAATTAATCTTTGCTAAAGAAGAGGAGCTAAAAAATCTTGCTGCTGCAATGGCTAAAATTCCATTATCTCAACCATCTACAGTAAAACCTTCCTCTTCTCTGTCAAGTTCAGAATTTGAGGTTGCTCCCCGTACCTTTCGGACAACAGGTGCAAATCCATCGGCTAAAAATAAGCACTCGGCTATTTCTATCCAATTGTCTAACCAGGAGCTGCGAGATGCTGCGTATGAGCTTATTGTTAATCACCGGACAATAGAGAAAGGCCCGTTGGTCAGAGTCTTTAACCCAAAAGGTGGTGAGTACATTGGGTTAGGATCCTTACCCCTCTCTTTGAAGTTTAATGACACAGTTTTTAATCTCTCCTCATGGGTTGGAGCAGTACGTGATGAACCTTTTGCTGAATCAGTGATATCAACCTATTTGAGTTTTGTGGGTGGCCAGAGTGATATTCATTCTTTCAAAATTCAATCCGTTGGAGGAATTTTAAAAGAAGTTGTCTTTGGTGATCACATAAGTGAATCACAAGCAGGGATTTATGTATTTGCCCCTGAAAAAGCTGATAAAAATGCCAATGAATGGTCTGAAGCGAAAGTTGAAGACATTAACCAATAACTTTTTTAAAGGTTAAACCTTATTTGCTTGAGTGTTGAAAACGTTTAAGAAAATAAGCATAAATACCCCGTTGGTTTGCGCCGCGGGGTTATTTATTTTGATAGTTAATTAACCTTATTTTTGGATAAAAATGTCTTTTTGTATTTAAAAACAAATTGTTATTTTTACTCATGAGAGCTGTGTGATTGCATCTAGTAAAAGGTGAATAGTTTATTGATAATATTGCTACTCCTTCGCGCGTCTTTCTTGATTTAGAAAAGCTTTGACACTGCGAAGCTGTGACAGTAGCTTTTTTAATCCCGAGAATCCGAGCAACAGTCATCAAGGTAAGATCAGACATAAAAAAAACCCACATGGCGAGAACTTCAAGATGGCTCATCACGGCATAGAAAGGCTGAGTCCTGCTTTGCAGAACAAGCCTTTCGTAGCCAAAGATGACACACTTATTAACCAAATTCAGGTTTTTTAGTTTTTCTTATCTGGTTTTTTATTTTCCTGATCATATTTTTGGGTAATGGCCATGGTGCGAACAATATCAACAGCCCGCATTAATTGATAATCTTCAACTTCTTTTTTCTTTTTTTGCTTATCAGGATCAAGGGCGTCTTCTTCCTTCTTTTTCTGCTCGGCTTCTTTTTCTTTTGCAGACGTTATCGCTGGTTTTGGCTCTTTAGGAACATCAAGTGCGCCCGTAATATCTTGTTCGTGGAGGAAATCAGCGTCATCCACTTTTTCAAGTTTATTATGGATTTGCTCTACAATAATATCGGGCTCAATCCCCTTGGCTTGAATAGATCGTCCAGAAGGGGTGTAATATCGAGCAATTGTCAGCTTGATCGCTCCTCCATTGGTAAGGGGCAAGAGAACTTGTACTGAGCCTTTGCCAAAAGTCTTTGTTCCTACGACAAGGGCACGATGATTGTCTTGCAAAGCGCCGGCAAGAATTTCAGAAGCCGAAGCTGATCCCCCGTTAACCAAAACGACAATGGGGACTCCTTGGGCAAGATCTGTACCGTCAGCATAGGCACGAGGTTCTGTTTCTGTGCTACGCCCGCGTGTTGACAAAATTTCTTGACCCTTATTTAAGAAAAGACTAGTCGCCCCAATGGCAGCTGGCAAAAGACCCCCTGGGTCATTACGAACATCGATAACGAGACCTTCCAGTTTGTTGCCAAGCTTCTTTTTGAGGTCTGCAACAGCTTCTTTTAATAGAGAGACTGTGTTTTCATTAAATATGGCAACTCGAATATATCCGATATTTCCTTCTGTGTGCCATTTAACAGATTTCACCTGAATAATGGCACGGGGAAGTTTTATTTCGAAAACATCCTTTCCTTCTCGTTTGATATGGAGTTGAACTTGAGTCCCAGGCTTTCCGCGGAGTAACTGCACGGCTTCGATAAGTGTCATGCCGGAAACGGGCTTTTTATCAATCCCAACAATAAGGTCCCCGGCTTGCAAGCCAGCTTTTTGAGCGGGGGTATCATCAATAGGAGAAATAATTTTAACAAGATTGTTCTCCATAGTGACTTCCATTCCAAGCCCACCAAACTCACCCTTTGTTTGATCTTGAAGCTCCTCATAGCTTTTTGGATCAAAATAAGCGGAATGAGGGTCAAGAGAAGAAAGCATGCCATTGAGAGCTCCTGCTAAAAGCTTTTCATCGTCAACTTTTTCCACATATTCATCCTTGATACGAGCAAGAATTGTATCAAAGGTATGAGAATCTAAACGGGGCGTTGTTGAGGTTTCCTGTTGAAAGGCTTCTTCTTTTGTTTCCTCTTTGGTATGAGCAAAAGAAACAAAACTTATAACGGCGACAGTTGAAAGAAGTGCAACGCTAAAAAAACTCGGTATTCTAGAAATCATTGATTGCTCCATTCATTTAATCTAATAGGTATGGGCTAGGATCAATAGATTTCCCTTCTTGCCTTAATTCAAGATAAAGCTTTGGTGGTTTAGCCCCGTACCCAGCCATCGTTCCTAATTTTTCACCAGCATATACTTTTTGTCCAACCTGTGCATTAATTTTATGCATTCCCATAAAAATCGTATAGACCTTTTCCCCATGATCAAGGATTAGTATATCGCCTTGAGAGCGGAAAGGTCCTTTAAAAACAATGTCTGCTGCATAGGGGGCTGAGACTTCAGCATTTTTTGGTGTTTCAAAAATAATTCCTTTAGCTTGGGGACTAAATTCATTTTGTAAAGCTTGGTCTTTAATAATATTCCCTCGAACTGGGCGTTCAAGTCGACAAAAAGGCAGCCTTTGTTTTGCAGCTGCTTCTGCGGCAGATTTTTCTTTTTTTGAGAGAGTGATACGACTTTCATTTAAAAGAGTATTAACATCATCCTCATCTGCGAGTCGGTCTAACTCATTTTTTTTGAAATGCTCGAGTTTTTTCTTCTCTAAAAGACCAAGTTGGGTTTGCTGGAGCTCAATATTTTTAAGAAATTCAATATTTAATTGAGTTTTTTCTTCCATTTCTTTAGATAGGGCAGAAGCTTCGTTAAGCTCAGCAAGTGTTTGTTGAATGTGCTGCTTAAGCGAAGCTGTAAACGCGCGAACTAATGTAATGCTTCGTAATGTATTTTGCGTTATTTCTGGATCTCTGAGTATGCGTAAAGGATTTACCCGGCCAAGCCGGGCTAAGAGAGTTAGCTGTTTTGCAATTTCTTCATGACGTTTTGAAATAAGCGCTTTTTTTTCTTCATGCGTTGAAGACAGATTGTGAAGTTCCTGCTTATGCTCAGTTATTTCTTTTAAAAGTCGTTTTTTATTGATTAAAAGTTCGAGTCTTTGCTTACGGACATCTTTGACTTCCTTTTTTATATCTTGAGCTTTTGCAAGAGCTGTCAGAAGGAAAAGCAAAAAAAATAAAAAGTATTTACCCATATTTTAACTCCAAGAGGGAACAACCTGTCATAGAAGAGGGTTGAGGAAGATCTAAAATTTGCAAAATAGTCGGTGCAATATCGCAAAGTTTTCCATGATGGAGCGTAGCTGTTGGCCCATTGACCATAATAAAAGGGACAGGATTTGTTGTATGGGCCGTGTGGGGTGACTTTAAAGTCTCATCATACATCATCTCAGCATTCCCATGATCAGAAGTTAGCAGAAGACAAGTGTCGGTTTTTTTAACGGCAGTATTCATGCGTCCTAGACATAGGTCAATCGTTTCAATGGCTTTTCGCGCTGCTGCAAAGTTGCCCGTATGCCCAACCATATCCGCATTCGCGTAGTTGACGACAATCAGAGCATATTTTTGACTTTCAATAGCTTCTACTAAACAATCTGTGAGTTCATGAGCAGACATTTCTGGGTTAAGATCATAGGTTGCAACAAGAGGAGAGGGAATAAGGATGCGGTCTTCTCCCGGAAACACCTCTTCTCGTCCCCCATTAAAGAAAAAAGTGACATGGGCATATTTTTCAGTTTCGGCAAGACGCAATTGGTTAAGACCATGCCTTGAAAGGATGGACCCTAAGACATCGTCAAGGGGAGAGGAAGGAAAGAGCGCTCCCATCCATAGGTTTAGAGCCTCTGAATAGTCTGTTAATCCGAAAGTCGTAGAGAACTTAATCTTGTGA
>JAKBAL010000147.1 GCA_021809225.1 Pseudomonadota bacterium
TTAATTTAATTCTATTTCTTCATCTTTTGTTTTTTCTTTTGACAAAAAAGAACGAACCGTTGAAACAAATTCTCTCGATTTTTCATTATGAATCCCATGTCCACAATTAAAATATTTTATATCCAAAAAAACCTGTAAAGCAACTGCAGCTTTGGCAGCTTCCACGTTCTGATGAAACATATGAGCTTTCTCTAAAATCTCTTCTATTTTAAATCGGCAAAGACCTCCAAGCGTAATAAAGACCTGCACTCCATCTTGAAAGTTAATAATTTGCCCCACACATCCCTTTTGAAAATGCCCACCTTCAGGGTTGGCCTGGATGACGCCAAGAAGACGATGGCTGTCTTGAAGGGCGCATTCTATGACGGCTTTTTCATCAATTCCCTGAAGCATAAGGGGAAGCTGTGCGCGCGGTAATAAAATTGTACCGTTGGCTGCATATAAAGGAAGGACTAAAGGAAAATTTTTAAGTTTCATGAGAACACCCTTTTCTACTCTTTATAAACATATAGGGATTTATGAGCGATTTGGCAACTCATCGTTAATAAGATGAGCTTAATTTCATTAAAATTTACTCCAGCGGGTTATGTTGAAAAAAATCAACAAAATTTTTCTTATGTTCTTTTCTCATAGGAGAGATGCAAAAATTATAGTGGTTAAAGAAAGAAAGTTGGCTTATATCATAAGCATTAGCGCAGGAGCACCTCCCTGTACCTGCGCTAAGCTATCATCCGGGCGCAATGCCTAGGTGTAGGGTCCTCGGACCCGAAGGGTCGATTCTATCGATCCTACGTCTCATAGACGTGAAGCCTCCCTGTTAAACTTGGCCGGGTTTTTAACCCGGCTCTTTTTTTTATTATAATGACTTACTCCTCTCCCTACAAGTAATTCTTGGGGTAGGAGAGCTTTTGTTGACATGATATAAGTAAGCGAAGAATTACAAATTTTCTCCTTTTTAAAAATACAAGAAGCTTCCTAGTTGCATAATCTTATTACTGATGGAGGGTTCCCATCCCCAGCTAGGGGGGAGAATATCGTTAGATCTAAATTCATAATAAATAATAGGGTCTTTTGCAAGATAGCTGAACATGGCCGCCAAGTTTGAATGCGTGTTGAACCAATCTGGGGTGCGAGACACGAGCTCTCCGAGATGAGGCTCAGCAGCTTCACGTGCCATAGCCCTATTCACAGCGGCTTTAACCGCATCTGGAGAGCGTGGGGTGAGCATAAAGACAATCGATGTGCGGGTGCTTAGAGTTTGTTCATTAGAGAAAAAATATTGAACAACAGGGATGTCTTGAAGTCCAGGGAAACCACTTTTCGTTGATAGCTCTTGACGCTCGTATAGCCCACCCAGCATCAGCGTTTCTCCTAAGCGCAACTTTACGAAAGTATCAATCCGAGTCTTTGCTACATCCGTAGTTGCTGCAAGATTAGGATTGGGTGCAGTTAGAACACTCCCCTCAATTCCTATTTCTAAGGTAAGGGTGTCATCTACTAAAGATTGCGGTACGATTTCAAGAGTAACACCAATAGGATATTTGACAAGCGTTCCTCCGTACTGACCTGTGAAACCAGCAACGAGTTCTCTTCCTGAAAAAAATACAGATGCCTTTTTTAAGAACGTTATAAGAGAAGGGCGACTCACAACTTCCGTACGATCATCAATGGCATTAGCAATGTTAAGGCTGTAGGTCAGCCCTGCCCATGTAAGCCCTGCTGCAAAAACGCGTCCCGAAAAAGAACCCGCGTTTTGAAGGTTGAACATTGCTGATGCTGGGTTAAAAGCGGCTGCTGCGCCACCGAGCCCAGTACCTTGCGTTGTGGCTATGTTCGCTTGGTTAGGATTAAATCCATTGCTTGCAGTATAAACAACGCTGTCTGTGGGAACGGCTGTTGACACAGGAGCAATTCCGCTTCCTTGTAAATTCCCATTGAATGTGCTAAAGCCCCCGGGATTAAGAGTCACAGCCAAGTTTTCAAGGATATTCTGACCTTTTGACGTTATGGCATCTTCTTGTATGCGGAGGAGATAACAATCAACAATGATTTGCGGATTAGAAACTTTAGCGGCGTTTTCCATTTCTTGCTTACTATCTTCAGCAGCAGCTGGAAAGGGCTCGTTTAAAACATTAGCGTTAGCATTAGCACTAGTTCCAAATGGCTTGTTTAAAACTTTTTCAGCCGCATTCTCTGTCCCTATCGTGTAAGGGGTTTCTGCAGAAGTTATCCCATTACCTGAAGATCCTGAAGATCCATCACCTGAAGATCCATTACCTGAAGATCCACTGCCTGAAGATCCATTACCTCCGGTGCTTGAGGGAGAAGGAAGATTTAAAGTTTTCGCAGGAGATGTCGCCGCAAGCCTAATTCTTCCACTGGTATAAAGAGTCTGCCAATCATTAAAACGGTCTGTTAAATGCGCAACGGCTGGGTCCTCTCCCGCCTTATTTTTAAAAATTTCCAAATGTTTCTTAGCTGTATTGAAATCCCCTAGCGCGGCATAGATCATCGTGGCAGAGCGATGAATGAGAGGATCATTTGGCTTAAGTTTTTCCGCCTTATCAATAGCAGAAAGAGCTGTTTTTATGTCATAAGCATAATAGGATGCTGCAGCAAGCTCTTGCCAAAGATCTGGGTCATTAGGTTTTAATAAGAGAGCATTTGCAAAATGTTCTTGGGCTTGATCATATATTTGTTCCCGATACTTCAACTTTCCTAACTGAGTAATGCCAAAGACATTTGTGGGATCAAGGTTGATTGCATTTTGATATCCAACAGCTGCGAGTTCATTGCCACTCGCATCTCCTCTTTCAGCCAATTTTTCATAGGTAAGCCCGTTAAGAAGATGTAATACAACGCTTTTTGGCTGTGATTGGAGAGCTTGGTTGATAAGGTGAGAGGCTTCAGTATATTTATCTTCTTTTAAGAGCTTGATAATAGCGGTAACAATAGGGGAGGGCTCTTTTTTAGCTTTAAGCGATGAGAAGGGTTGATTGGGAACGAAGTTGGATTGTGGATTTGTTGTCTCACAACTGGAAAGTGTAAGTCCTATTAAAAGTGTTCCTATGAATCGTTTGTTAAAGAGCACTTTCGTTTCCCCTGTTACATATTTATATCATTTTGAGGGGAGTTTAATTTCTTTTGAAGAAAAGTAAATCCCTATCGTCGAGGAAACAGAAAAGTCCAACGTTGACTCTTTATAGAAGTAGGACTGAACGCTCCTTTTCTTTCTCATTTAAGGTGAGGCTAACCAGCTTTTTGTTTGACTTCCTTATATAATTATTAGAGAATACTTGATATTAGAAAAAATAAACGAAAGACATGGTGCAGGATAAGCTTCAAACCTATTTAAAATCTCTTGTAGCCACTCCATCCCACTTCCAGGGGTTAGGACAAATTTGGGCGCTTTGCATTGCAAATATGGCTCTTATTGCCCTTCTTGGGGGGATGATAATCTTTCTTTCAGGTCGTTCTGAAATTTTCTTTATGACTCTTACGATAATGGTCAGCGCAGGAACGATGGTGAGTCTACTCCTCATTAAATTCCAGCGACTTAAGTTTACAGCTCAAAAACAGAAAATTGAAGCAAAGGCTTATGAGTTAATTCAGTCACCTCTTCTTATTTTAAAGCCAGATCTTCACTTTTGTTATGGTAATAGAAAAGCACGAGACGAATGTTGGTGGGCAGAAAATATTCCTTTTTTAGAAAAAAACATCGCCTTACCAAAAAACAGAGCAGCCCTTGAACGTCTTGTAGAGAGTTTTTATCAAAAGGAAGAGAAAACTGAAATTCTTCATTTACGAGGAAGGCATGAAGATGAAGTTTGGCAGGTTCATTCTCTTCCCCTAGGGGAAAACTCCCTTTGGCAATGCTTCAATGTAACTCATGAAAGAGGCGAAGAGTCCAGATATCTCACACAATGTAAACAGTTGGCTTTGTTCTTAGATCATGCAGATGAGGGGCTTTTTTCACTCAATGAGAAAGGAAATGTGTTATTTTGCAATAAAAAATTTTCCAAGTGGTTGGGGTATTCTTGGAGTGAAATTGTGGGGTCTTCCCTTTCAAAATTTATTGTCAAACCTCGAAGTCAAGACCCTCTTAAACTTTCTGAAATCCAAGGGAAATGCGATTTTATAACCTCCTCTTCGCGCATAAAAAGTGCCTTTCTTGAACAAAAATTGATTCCAACTGAAGGAGGGTTTATCACTTACTCTCTTCTCAATCTTTATACACCTTTTGCCAATCAAAGTGACATGAGCAAGGTTTTGGAAATGACGCCACTTCCCGTTATCTGCTTGGATGAGAACGGGCAGATCCAAGATTCAAACATTTTATTTCGAGAGAGATTTTGGCTTGAGAGAGCCTCTATTCGTGGAACTTCATTCTTGAACCTTGTTGCCGACTTTCAAAAAGAAGAAGTCAAAAATGCGCTGCATAACTTTTTAAATGGAAACAATGAAGGAACACCTTTAGAAATTCATTTTAATGATGCCCGTGAATCTATTGCTTCTACTTATTTTGCGTCATTGCCTGTGAAAGATCAGAAGGGATGTTTTATCTTATTTCATGATATTACGGAACAAAAGCGTTTTGAAACTCAACTCGTTCAATCTCAAAAAATGCAAGCTGTGGGTCAACTGGCGGGTGGAATTGCCCATGATTTTAATAACTTATTGACAGCTATGATTGGTTTTTGTGATCTGATGTTGCTTCGCCATACGCCAGGAGATCAATCTTTTACAGATGTTATGCAAATTAAACAAAATGCGAATAGAGCAGCCAACCTTGTGCGGCAACTCTTGGCTTTCTCTCGTCAACAGACATTACAACCCAAAGTGCTTGACATAACTGAATGTCTCGCAGAACTTTCGGCTCTTTTGCGCCGGTTGATTGGATCAAACATTGAGCTTAAAATTAAGCATACACGAGATCTCGGTCTTGTTCTGGTGGATCAAGGTCAATTTGAGCAAGTCATCATCAATATGGTCGTCAATGCGCGGGATGCTATGGAAGGGCAAGGCACGATTTCCTTGACGACTCAAAACTGTGAGTTAAAGAAAGCTAAACGTTTTGGCCCTGATGTGATTCCCGCTGGTTCATATGTTCTTCTAGAAATTATAGATGCGGGTATAGGGATTAAGCCAGAAATTATTGATCGTATTTTTGATCCTTTCTTTTCTACAAAAGAGGTCGGTTCTGGCACGGGGCTTGGTCTCTCCACTGTTTATGGCATCGTTAAACAGACAGGTGGGTTTATCCATGTGGACTCAAAGGTTGGGCACGGAACAACCTTTAGTATTTATCTTCCTCATTATACCGCTGAATATAACGCTCCCCCCCAAACCGAAAGGAAAGAAAAAATACCACCGAATGATTTAACAGGATCAAGTACCATCTTATTGGTTGAAGACGAGGATGCGGTAAGACTTTTTAGTGCTCGTGCTTTGCGTGGTAAAGGGTATCACGTCATTGAAGCTATTAATGGAGAAGAAGCTCTTAAATACATACTGTCGACTGAAGATAAAATTGATCTCGTTATTTCTGATGTCGTCATGCCTCAGATGGATGGGCCAACATTTGTCAATGAAATCAGTCAGCTGACAAAAGCACCCAAGGTTCTCTTTATTTCAGGATATACAGAAGACACTTTTCACAATTTAATTAAGCATGACGCGAAACTTCAATTCCTTGCCAAGCCTTTCAGTTTGAACGATCTTGCCGTTCGAGTTAAGGAAATCTTGGGTGATGAGACGCAGTGTAGCAGTGTAGCAGTGTAGCAGTGTAGCAGAAGAGCAGAAGAGCAGAAAGGCAGAAGAGCAGAAGAGCAGAAGAGCAGAAGAGCAGAAGAGCAGAAGAGCAGAAGAGCAGAAGAGCAGAAGAGCAGAAGAGCAGAAGAGCAGAAGAGCAGAAGAGCAGAGAAGCAGAGAAGCAGAGAAGCAGAGAAGCAGAGAAGCAGAAGAGCAGAGAAGGAAAACGTGAGTCAATATGTAAA
>JAKBAL010000148.1 GCA_021809225.1 Pseudomonadota bacterium
CCACACAAACCATAGCCCACAGAGCGTTATACCATAAGAAACCCAAACTTGCCCCGATTAAAGCACCACAAAAAATCGCAAGTTCCCCAGTTCCTGGTATAAAGGCAATTTGAAGATAATTGGCAAAAACATGGTTTCCCACAAGGTAAGAAATCAAAACGAAACAAGCTGAAACAATCATCACCGGTCCAATAGCTAGACCATCTAAGCCATCTGTTAAGTTAACAGCATTTGAAGCTCCTACAATAACAAAAATTCCGAAAGGCACATAAAACCATCCTAAATTAAGAAGGATATTTTTAAAAAATGGAATAGATGTACTCGATGCAAACTGGGGATCTCCAAGCTCCATCACTGCATAGGTTGCAAGACCACTCATTACAATCTGCAAAAGAAGTTTTTTCTTACCAGAAAGACCTTTTGAATTCCGCTTTTTGAGTTTTAGATAATCATCAAGAGCACCCACATAGCCAAATCCAAGCGTAAGAATAAGGACAATCCATACGTACATATCTGTTAAATTAGCCCACAAAAGAGTGCTCAGTGTTAAAGCTAAAAGAATGAGACTGCCCCCCATTGTTGGGGTGCCTTGCTTTGTCAATAGATGGGAAGCCGGACCATCCTCCCTGATGGGTTGACCCTGACGTTGCTGATTTTTAAGCCAATTTATTAAGGAAGGCCCACATAAAAAACTAATCAATAGAGCTGTTAATAAAGCTCCAGCTGTTCGAAAGGTAATATATCGAAAAAGATTAAAAACTACATTTTCATGGCCCCATAGTGAATAAAAATAATAAAACATAAGATCAGTTCACCTTCTTAACGAATTTTTTTGAAGATCTAAAAGAGCTTCAACAATGGGTTTCGCTTTCGTCCCTAAAGAAGCTTTAACGCTGATAACGTCTCCAGGTTCAATAGCCTTTACAACACCTGAAATTAACTCTAGAGAAGTTGGAGCATACCCTCCCTTCATAGAGCTTGGGAGCTGTTCATATAAATAAGCCATATAAGGACCACAGCAAAAAACCTGATCTATCTTATTCTCAAGAAGAGGATTGAGAAGCTCTTCATGATACTTTCGGGAAAGCTCTCCCAATTCACGCATATCTCCCAAGACAGCTATTTTACGGCCTTTTCCACTTTGCCCCAACACAGCGAGAGCCGCTCGCATTGAGGTAGGATTCGCGTTATAACTTTCATCAATAATGACAAAATCACCTTTATAGCGCTTGCCTCGACCGGAAGGCGCTTTTACTGTTTCGAGGCTATAAGCAGCTTGCTTTATATCTGCTCCCAATAAAGCTACGGCTCCTAAAACGGGAAGGCTATTCAAAGCCCAATGAAGGCCAGGCACAGGAAGAACATAGGAAATTTTTTCTCCGCCAATTTCTGCTATAATCTTACTTTTCTCTGCCTCACCTTCCCACGAGAGAAGGCGATAATCTACATTTTTAGATTCTCCAAAACAAAAAACACTTAGTCCCCGTTCTTGGGCTAACATGGACAAAAGCTCGAAATGAGGGTTATCTCGATTCAAGAGAACAGCCCCTCCCCGGACCATTCCTTCAAATATCTCAGCTTTTGCCCGAGCGATATCTTCAGTGGATTTAAAAAATTCACTATGCGCTTCAACAACCGTTGTCACCAGAGCTATGTTTGGCTTGATCATCTGACTTAAAGGTCGAATTTCTCCCGCATGATTCATTCCAACTTCAAAAATAGCAAACTGCGTTCCTTGAGGCATCCGAGCCAGTGTTAAAGGGACTCCCCAGTGATTATTATAACTGGAAACACTTCCATGAGTCTGTCCTTGATCTTTAAAAACCCATTTTAACATATCTTTTGTACTGGTTTTCCCGACACTCCCTGTCACAGCAATACGGTGTGCAGAACATCGATCACGCGCAGCAATACCAAGCTTTTCTAGTGCTTTTAGCGTATCTTCAACCCGCAAAAATGGCAGAGAAGCGTCAATGGCCTCAGAGACAAGAGCGGCGGCGGCCCCCTTTTTGATACCTTCATGGAGAAAAGCATGCCCATCCCCTGTCTCGCCTTTAAGCGCTACAAAAAGGTCTCCTTTTTCAAGTGTTCGACTATCAATAGAAATACCAGAGCATCCCCAAGGTTCAGAAGAAATTCCTCTTATCACCTCATCTGCTTCTTGCGAAGTCCAAAGATCTCTCATTTTTTCACGCATTTTTGCACTTCTTCCACATCATTAAAGGGGAGAATCTGATCTCCCACCTGTTGATAAGTTTCATGACCTTTCCCCGCAATCAACACCACATCGCCCTGCTGCATACTTTCAATAGCTTTGACTATAGCTTGACGTCTTGAGGGAATCTCGCTTGCTTCTGGACATTTTGCAAGAATTTGTTGTCGAATTTCTGCAGGGTTTTCGTAACGAGGATTGTCATCAGTCACAATGACTTTATCAGCAAGTTTTGCAGCAATGTCTCCCATCACAGGCCTTTTAAAAGGATCACGATTACCCCCGCATCCAAAAACAACCCACAACTGACCTTTTGTGTGAAGACGTAAGGTTTTAAGAGCCAGTGAAAGGGCCTCGGGTTTGTGAGAGTAATCCACATAGACTCCTGGAGCTGCTTTTTCAAGACGGCCAGGGACACCCCTTAAATGGGAACAAGCCTCAATAGCTTGTGTCAGCTTTCCCCCACACATAATCACAGCCGTTAAAGCAGCGATGACATTATAAACCTGGAACTCCCCAACGAGAGGTAAATTAAAATTATAGGATTGACCCTCAATACTTAACAAAACATCTTGACTATCAACTTGAGGAGTGATGGAAACAAGGCGTACTGTCGCTCCTCCTTTTCCGAAAGTGGCTGTCCTTAAACGCCGTTTTTGGCATAAAGTTAAAAGTCGCTCATATTCTGCAATATCTGTATTTAAAATTGCATAGCCATTGTGGCCCATGATCTCTTCAAAAAGACGAGATTTCACCTCGAAATAGGCCTCCAATGTATGATGATAGTCCAAATGATCACTCGAAAAATTCGTAAAAACAGCCGCCTTAAGACGAACAGCCTCTAAGCGCTGCTGGTGGATACCATGACTAGAGGCTTCGAAAGCCAAATGTTCAATCCCTTGTTCTTTTAAGCTCTGCAAAATTTGATGGAGCTTGATAGGGTCAGGCGTATTCAAACCACCTGTTCCTGTGGGAGGAGGAAGTGGTCTTCCCTCTATGACCAAGCCCAGTGTCCCCAAACTTGCAGCAGGTATATCTAAATGATGCCAAATCTGACGCATGAAGGAAACAACAGATGTTTTTCCATTTGTACCCGTAACGGCAACAATATTATCTGGCTGAAGGGGATAAAAATAAGCGGCGAGACGACTGAGTGCCTTACGAACTTTAGGCGTTACGAAAAAAGCAACATCAGGGTATCGTTCTTTCCAAAATTCAGCTATTTTTTCGCCTCCTTCTTGTGGCAACAAGACAGCCTTGGCTCCTCGACGCAAAGCTTCCTCAATAAAAGCTGTCCCTTCACGCTGAGCTCCTGGAATTGCTATAAAAAGTCCATTTTTTTCAACAGTTCGTGAGTCAATTGAAAGAGAGGTAACCGTCTGTAGACTTCCACCATCAAGAGGAATCAAAACGCCCTCTCTAATAAGGAGTGCAAGGTCCATAAGCTTAATGACCTCTCCCTTGAAACACACGCGCATCAATTAACATAGGATGGGGTTCTGATCCCAATCTCCCTTCATTTGTAGGCATAACATGAAGAAGAGGAGCTATTCGACCAATGACCTTCCCCGCAATGGGAGCTGCGTTCCACCCTGCGGCGTTAAATCCATATGTCCCTTTAATTGCTTGAGGACGATCTACCATAATCAGTACCGCATATCGAGGACAACTCATCGGAAAGGCTCCCATAAATGACGTTATGTTGCTGCCCTTTTTATAAGCCCTTCCTTCAAGCGTATTTGCCGTGCCTGTTTTTCCGCCCACTTCATACCCTTCTACTCTCGCTTTTTTACTCCTCCCTTGAGCAACCACCATATACATAAGTTTACACATAATTTCCGAGGTTTTTTCTGAAATAACACGAGTGCCCTTCCCTAGCGCAGAAGAAGCCTCAATTTTTAAAAGGGTTGGTTGCAGCATAATACCCTTATTTACAACACCTGCCATGGCAGTGACAAGCTGTAACGGGCTAATAGAAATCCCATATCCATAAGCTGCTGTCATTATTGTTGAATCGCTCCACACTTTAGGATAAAGAGGAGAACCAATTTCAGGGACTTCAAAAGAAGGAGCCCGAAAAAACCCAAGTTTTTCAAAAAACGCCACCTGAAGATCTTTCCCCATTTGTACGGCCATCTTCGCCGCGCCAATATTGGAAGATTCTGTAAATATTTCTGCAACCGTCAACGGATAATGAGCAGGATGAAAATCAGAAACTCTAAATCGTCCAATGCGCAAATGAGCGGACACGTCAAATTTTGTCGAAAGACTTCCCACCCCACTTTCTAAATAGAGAGCCGTATTAAATATCTTAAAGCTGGATCCCATTTCATAGGTACCTAAAGTAATACGATTAAAAAGGGCTTGCTTTTCAGATCCCATTTTTCCTACCTGGTTGGGATCATAATCTGGCAAGGACACCATGGCAATAATCTCACCCGTTTGCACATCCATGATGAGCCCTGCTCCTCCTTGAGCTTTAAACTTTTCAATGCCTGCTAAAAGCTCATCCCGTAAAACATGCTGGACACGAATATCTAGACTTAAGCGTAAAGGATCTCCTTTTGATGAAAGAATCTCATCAAATTTCCGTTCAACTCCTCCCAATCCTTGGTTATCAATATTTGTATACCCCAAAACATGGGCAAACAGCTCACCATGTGGATAAACGCGTCGTTCATCTCGTTGTAAATAGATTCCAGGTATGCCTAAACGAATAATCTCTGCTTGTTTTTGAGGGGTTAAGTGCCTCACAAGCCAAACAAATCCCTTTCCAGATTGTAGGCGCTGAGTGATCTCTTTATGATTAAGTTCTGGTAAAACTTGAATCAACTTATCTGCGGCTTCTCGAGCATCCAAAACCTTGCGCGCATTTGCATAAAGAGAAGATGTACTCAAACTTGTTGCCAGAAGCTCTCCATTACGATCCACAATATCAGCCCGGAAGGTTATCCCTTTAAGGGCTCTGGCGCGCGCAAGAATTTCTTCTCCTTCTCCTCCTCCTCCTCTTAAAAGGCTTACATCAATAAGCCGGCCTGTAATCACTAAAAAAGCCAACACAAAAGCGCAAGCAATGACAAGAAGGCGCGTCTTTGCCATATCCAACGTTTGACGAAGCAATTTTGCCTCTGTCCAGCGAGGCGTCTCATAAAAACCTTGAGGAACATAAAGCTTAGGTCGACTCATTCTTTCTCTCTCATCGAAGCTAATTGAGCCTGAGGCAGAAAATCCTCAAAATTATCTTTTTTTTCAAAAGCTTGACTTGTAGCAGCAAGTTGAGTGATTTTCATTGGCCTAATGTCCAAAAACTTTTCGGCTAATTTTTGCAGTCGTTGGGGCTCGTTTAAGTGGCTCCATTCAGCCTTCAAAATATGGATATTTTCTTCCTCAATCTTGATCTGTTCTAAGGTTTTAGCTAATTTTTGCTCAACTTCAACGACTTCATATTTCACCTTAAAAAGCACAAATCCAACAAGAAGAGACAAAAGAAAAAAAAGAATGGTCGAACGTTGCATTAAATATTCTCCTGAACACGAACGCCCCACCTCAATCGAGCCGACCGAGCGCGAGAGTTATCTTTTATCTCTTCTTCTTGAGGGAGTAAGGCTTTTCGACTTTTAAGTTGAAAAGTTGACCGCAAGGATGGGCTTTCAGGAAGGTAACGTGAAGACCGCGGCATCTTACCACTTCTTTCTTTAAAAAATGTTTTTACAATTCGATCTTCAAGAGAATGAAAGCTCACAACAACGAGCCTCCCTCCCTCTT
>JAKBAL010000149.1 GCA_021809225.1 Pseudomonadota bacterium
CGTTATCTCTGCTGTTTGAGCCTTTGACTATAGATTCACTGCTGAATAGAAAATCGTTTGTGGTTAAAGCGATTAATCAATTTTATCTCACATGTGTTTTTTTATTTTAATTATTTTTTTACAAATAGTCAGTTAGAGTTTTGAAAATGATACAGAAGGAGACCGCAAGCATGACACGTCTAAGATTTATGGCATGCATTTACCTAATTGGTTTTACTTTAGGCTTAACAGGCCTAAAAGCTGACACTGTTACAAAGGCACTCGATGAAAACAGCGTTTATAAAGAACTTTTGGCAACAAAAAGTATATCTCAGCTCGAGATTTCTCCTGATAAAAAACACTTGTTACTCGTTTATTCTCAACCACAGGTATCTTCATCTGATCAAGAGACCACAAGTCAATGGTCTACAATAACTTTAGTCAAAAATGATTATCAATCAGAAAACAACCATACAGTAACCTTTCCACAAGATGTCTCTATCATTTCTCCAGTTTGGTCTCCAAACTCTCAATGGGTAAGCTATTTAGGAAAGGGAGATGAATTTTTAAGTCTGTGGGTAACGCCTCCAAAAGAATTTAAACCTCGAAAAATAGTTGAGTTAGACAATGATATTATTTTTTATGTGTGGTCTCCGGATGGCAAAAAATTAGCTGTTCTCGTAAATGAGTCAAGTCCTCCAGACCCTCTCAAGCGTGTTTATGGTGAAAACGAGGGAGCCCTTCAAACTCTCTATATGATTGACATCAATGATCAGCTTAAGGAAGTAGGTAAAACAGTGTTGGTGTCAGGGCCCTCTCTCTTTGGAGGGAATGCAACTCTTGTGTGGACACCTGATAGTGAAGCAATTGTTTGTGGGCATACCCCACAATCCAAAGATAAAAGCGCTAGCATCCCGCAAATTGCGCTTATCAATGTTAAAACTAAAGACATTCGGACATTAGTCGAGGGAGAAGAGATGAATTTAACGGTTCAGGTGTCTCCCGATGGAAAGTGGGTATCTTACGTCACCACGAACTTTCCTGAAAAACCTCAAAGTCCTATCCCCTTGTATGGGATGGCTGCCTCTCGAGCGTGTCTCATAGACTTACAGAATACTAAAAAGAAATGTCTTGCCAAAACGCCTAATGAAAATCCTGTCCTTTTGGGGTGGAAGAAAGATGGAAAATCTCTGTTTGTTATAGATCAGGAGGGGGCTTTCTCACAAATTTATGAACTCGACTTAGCTGGAAAAGAATCTGTTACATTTTCTCACGGAAACCACTCATTAAGCCAGGTCGAAATCAGTGGATCAGGAGAATATATTGGGTATGCAGCTTCAGACTTTAATACCCCACAAGAAGGCTATATTACTCTGATAGATAGCTTTAATCCTCAGAAAGTAACTTCTTTATCAGCTTCACGCCCTCAAGAGGATTTTGTCGTGGAAAAGGTTCAATGGCAATCTAAAGATAAAAAGTTTGATTTAGAGGGGACGTTTATTCACCCAAAATCTCCTCAAGAAGAAACCCTCTTTCCTCTCCTCATACTTCTCACCGATTTCGGACCTCGTTCAGTTACAGGGTACGTTGGAGACTTGCCTGGCTATCCTCTTTCTTACTTAAGTTTATTGAAGAAAGGGTATGCTCTCTTTATCCCCGCTCGAAGAGGAGGAAATGGCTACGGGGCTCAGTTTCGCCAAGCAATTTATAAAGAGTTGGGAAAAGGAGACTTTGAAGATGTGATGAGTGGTATAGATACTTTGGTTGAAAAGAAGAAGGTGAATCCTCAAAAACTTGCTCTTTGGGGATGGGGGTCAGAAGGCTATCTGAGTGCTTGGGCTTTGACACAAACAGATCGGTTTAAAACGATTATTGTGGGGCAAGGAGTCTCTGATCTTATTTCTCAGGTGGGAACAACAAATAGTCCTTCCTTACTACAAGCCATCATGGGAGAACCCTTTTGGCAGGACAGGAAGGCCTGGGATGAACAGACACCTATTTCTCATGTCAAAAGCATGAATACCCCAACACTCCTTCAATATGGAAATGATAGTGACATGATCTTACCCTCTCAAGGAAAAGAGCTTTATTTTCCGCTTAAAACCCGGGGAATTCCTGTAGAAATGATTACCTACCAGGAACAAGGCTATAGCTTTAATAGTCCTCATATAACCTTATTGGCTATTCAGGATCTCGAGGAATGGCTAGAGAAGTATTTAAATCCCCAGTCAAACTCTAGCGTCAAGAAATAAGAGAGGATTCAGCAATGAACAAGAAAAAATCCTCTAAGGCCCCACTACTTCTTTTTTTTGTTCTTAGTTTTTGTTTTGTGAAGAACGGATATGCTGATATTCCTTTAAAACCATTATGGACGCCGGAAGATGCTGTGACATTTCCACTGGTTACCCTAGAAGACATTTCTTCTGATGGTAAATATTCGCTCATACAATTACAGCATACTTCCCTCAAAGACGGAAAGGCTGATAAATTTTCAGATTGCGTATTGGTCAATAATGAAAATTTGGAAATAAAAACAATTAACAAAGTGGGTCAATCATGTTCTCCTCTTCAGTTTATAAGAGAAGGGAAAGCATTTTCTTATATTCTTTATGATAAAGAAAATAAGTCTATTCTCTTCGTTCACGACATCTCCGCTCAAAAAGAAATTCCGGTCCAAGAGCTTAAAGATAGCTATGTCAGTTTCGCTCCAGATGGCAAAAGTTTTGCTTTTATTCGTAAGGAAATACCAAAAGAAACCCCAAGGATAAAGGAAGATGATGCTCTAAAAATAAGGTCAAGCCTTTATCTGCAAAAGGTAGATGAAAGTTTTCAACTTGTTGGAGATCCTCAATTACTGACTCCAAAGGAATTGAATTTGTATAACACTTTTTTGGAAGCTTCTTATGAATGGTCGCCCGATAGTCAAAAAATTGCTGTAGCGACAAATACGCTTATTTGGGATAGCCAACCCCTGATGGAGCTTTATATAATAGATCTCAAAGGGAATAAAGTTGAAAAAATTGATGAAGGAGTGGAATATCTTGCCGAATTCTATTTTTCTTCTGATGGACAAAAACTAGCTTTTATGAAGGATGCCGGGGCAGGAGAGCAGAAAATCCCTATTCAATCTTTCAAGGATCAACGGCCACAAACGATTCAGTTTTTTGATTTGAAGACGAAGAAGGCAGTGAGTCTACCAGCGATCGATGTATGGCACATAGCTGGATGGAAAGAAAATAACAAAGCCGTTATCGTGACAAAGCAAGATAAAACAAAGCAACAAATAGGCTCTCTTAATATTGAAACAAAAAAATTAGCCATAATGGAAGTTCCCAACTTACCATCCATTAATGGTGTTACCCTTTCTCAAAATCAAAAGTTTATAGGTTTTCAAGGAGGTGATCTGCATCATCCAGCAGAGATTTACGTTTCCAGCTTTAATCCATTTTTGCCTAAAAAAATAACCAGCTTTAATGAAAAAAATAACCTTAGCGCGATTAGATCTGAACCCGTCCGTTGGAACTCCTTTGATGGATTAGAGATTGAGGGAATTTTAACCTATCCCCAAGAGTATAAAGCAGGAATAAAAGTTCCCTTAATTGTTTGCATTCATGGTGGTCCAGGAGGCGTTCAATCACAAAGTTTCATTGGAGGCACTGTATTTGGTCCTTATTCTCCCGCTGTTTTTGCTTCTGAAGGATATGCAACTTTAGCAGTGAATTATAGAGGAGGACCTGGGTTTGGAGAAAAATTTGCGAAAATGGATTACAAAGATATAGGGGGAGGCGACTTTAAGGACGTCATGACAGGAGTTGATTATCTTATTAACCAAGGGATTGCTGATCCTGATCAACTGTTTATTAGAGGGCACAGTTATGGAGGCTTTTTGGCAGCATGGGCCATTGGTAAAACCCATCGTTTTAAAGCAGCATCTATCGAGGCTGGGGTTGTCGATTGGATATCCGATAGTGCTCTAACAGATGGCCCCGCCCCCATGGAAGAGTTATTCGGAGGGGCTTATTGGGAGAACTACCCAGAATGGAGAAAATCTTCCCCTATAAGTTACGTAAATAATATGAAAACACCTGCGCTCATTTTACAGGGAGCAGGTGATGCGCGTGTCTCTATTACTCAATCTATGCAACTATACAATGCGCTTAGGGCAAGAGGAGTTCCAACTCGTTTCGTCTACTATATAGGGCAGGAACACAGCATGACCGATCCAATAGCAACTATTGATGCCATGAAAGAGAAACTTAAATGGTTCAAGGCCTATAAAAACTAAGTAATCCACATACGTTTTCGCTCCCTAAGCTAACGTCAAAAAATAAGAGGACACAGAAATGGATAAGATAAGATTACCTAAGGCTCTTCTCCTTCACTTTGTTGTTTTCGCCTTTTGTTTTGTGAAAAATGGATATGCTGACACTCCTTTAAAACCACTATGGACGCCGGAAGATGTTGTGACATTTCCAGCGGTTATTACACAAGGCGTTTCTTCTGACGGTAGATATTCGCTTATAAAGTTATGGCAGACTTCTCTCGTAAATGGGAATGCTAAGCAGTCCTCTAATTGCCTATTAATCAATAATGAAAATTTGGAGACGAAAACAATTAATAAAGCGAGCGAGTCCTGCTCTCAACTTCAGTTTGTAGGAGAAGAGAAAGCATTTTCTTATATCTTTTATGATGATAATGAAAATAAGGCCACTCTCTTTGTGCAAGACATCTCCTCGCAAAAAGAATTAAAAATTCAAGGACTTGATGAAGATTTTAAGAGTTATACTTTTTCCCCAGATGGAAAAAGCTTTGCCTTTATCCGTCAAGAGGATCCAAAGCAAACTCCGAGAATAAAGGAAGATGATGGTCAAACAATAAAGCAAAGCCTTTACCTACAAAAAGTAGATGAAAAGTTTCAACCCGTCGGAACTCCTCAGTTGCTGACCCCAAAGGAGTTAAATTTGTATAATCCTTTGCTTCCATCTTCTTATCAATGGTCACCTGATAGTCAAAGAATTGTCATCATGGCAAATACTCCTATTTGGAGGAGTCAATCGCGAATTGATCTTTACATGATAGATCTTAAAGATGATAAAATCGAAAAAATTGATGGAGAAACGGACTATTTTGCTGACCTTAAGTTTTCTGCGGATGGACAAAAGCTAGCTTTTATAAAGTCTGAGGGTGCAGGAGAACAGAAGATTCCTCTTAAGTCTCTTATCGAACAGCAACCACAAACGATTCAGATTTTTGATTTTAAGACGAAGAAGGCGACGAGCTTACCAGCAGTAGATATATGGCACATTGCTGGGTGGAAAGAAGATAACCAAGCCGTCATCGTGATAAAACAAGAAGGAACAAAACAACAAGTTTACTCTCTCGATATAGAAACGAAAAAACTCGCCTTAATGGAAGTTCCCAACTTACCCTCCATTCACAATGTCATCCTTTCTCAAAATCAAAAGATTATAGGGTTTGCAGGAGAGAATCTGCATCATCCCTCGGAAATCTATGTTTCCAATTTAGATTCATTTTCGCCTAAAAAAATAACACACTTTAATGAAAAAAATAACCTTAGCGCAATTAGGGCTGAACCCATCCGATGGAAATCTTTTGATGGATTAGAGATTGAAGGAATTCTTACCTACCCTCAAGGGTATGAAGAAGGAACAAAGGTTCCCCTCATTGTTTCTATTCATGGAGGTCCTTCAGGAGTTCAATCACAGACTTTCATTGGAAATAATATGTTTGGCCCCTATTCTCCAGCTGTTTTTGCTTCTGAAGGATATGCAACTCTTGTTGTGAATTATAGAGGAAGTTTGGGATATGGAGAAAAGTTTCAGCAACTAGATTACAAAGATCTAGGCGGAGGGGACTTTAAAGACGTCATGACAGGGGTTGACTACCTTATTGACCAAGGAATCGCCGATCCACATCAACTCCTTATCAGAGGACACAGCTATGGAGGCTTTTTGGCTGCATGGATTATTGGTCAT
>JAKBAL010000150.1 GCA_021809225.1 Pseudomonadota bacterium
CTTGATGATGCTTTTTGACAAATTTTAAAGGCATTTCGAAATTCTTCTAAGGTCTTTATCCCTTTGAAGATAATGGATTTATCTTCCCATTCCAAAGGTCGAAGGATGATGCCGTGGGAAGGAAATTTTATTGTTTCTGCAAAATTAAAAAATTCATGCTCTTCTATTATGTCTTTGGACGTATAATTTGTGTTTTCAGAGATAATTGTTTCATATACAAAAAAATCCTTTTCTCTATCGATGAATAGGAGTGCTTCATAATCACAGGCCAAAAAGGGGATGTTGGGATGGGGTCCAAAGCTTCCTTCGCTCGCAAGACCTAATTTAAAATCGCTGAGTTCTATTCCCATTTCACACTTCTTTTTTAAAACCTCGAACATGGTACCGGGACGTTCCACTTCTCCTGAAAATGTTCCAAGTTGATCTGTATCTCCCCTTTGTTCGATCACCCTGATTCCTAACTCTTTTAAAAAAGGTTCAGCAAGAGCTTTTGACTTAGAATGAAGTGTATTGAGAACGCAGTATTTATCTTGATAATTCATTTTAAAATAGGCCTAATTGAGAATATATTTTGCGATGAAAAAGTAAAAAGGGATCCCGACCAATATATTAAAAGGAAATGTAATTCCTAAAGAAAGAGGAATATATATCCCCGCTTTTGCGTTAGGTAAAGCTGTTCGCATTGCGGCAGGAACGGCAATGTAGGAGGCGCTGGCACAAAGAACCATAAACAGCATCCCTGTACCAATATCTAATCCCAATGCTTTGCTGAGCCCTGCCCCAAAAGCCCCTCCAATCAAAGGCATATAGATACCAAAAACAAACAGGCTAGGACTAAACTCTTTTAGCTGGTGAGCTTGTCTGGAGACTAAAAGACCCATATCGAGAAGAAAAAGGGCCAAAAAGCCTTGAAAAGGATCAACCAGAAATCCAGTCATTTTTTCTAAACCTTCCTTTCCCGTTAAAATACCTATGAGGAATGATCCCATTAAGAGCAAAATAGCTCCATTGGTAAAAATTTCTCTCAGATTGCCTTTCCTTCTTTCTAATCCATTAGATAAGCCATGATTCGCAATCATCAATCCGGAAAGAATTGCCGGAGCTTCCATAAGGGCGAGGACCGCAACAATGTAACCTGCATAAAGAATGTGACCCTCTTGCAAAAAACTTACTGCAGTAACAAAGGTTACGACACTGATGGATCCATAGTGGGCAGAAACTGCCGCAGCCGTTGTACGATCTAATCTTGTTGTTATTTTTAATAATGCAAACCCAACAAAAGGTTGAAGAAACCCAATTCCTAGACCAACCAAAAGCATAGATATTACTTGGCCATTTATTTCTGGAGTTTCAGTAAGGGCAACGCCTCCCTTAAACCCAATAGCCATCATTAAATAAATGGAAAGATAGCGGCTGATGCTATCGGGAATGACAAGATCTGATTTTATAAATCCACAAAGACATCCTAATAAAAAAAAGAGAATGGATGGGGACAGTAGATTTTGAATGAATGGGGTGAAAATTGTCATAAAAGCTCCTCAGAATGCATTTGGTTAATGACATTCTATGCATTTATCCTTAAGATAAGGAAAATTAATAATTTTAATGAATTAAATTAGAAAATTTTATGAGCTTTGATCATCTTACGCTTCAATGTTTTTTATCAGTGGCTGAAAGTGGCAGCTTTACAAAAGCTGCAGAAAGAGTAGGGCGCACCCAATCCGCAGTTAGTCAGCAAATTTCTAAACTGGAGCAAACGTTGGGAGTTATTCTCTTAAAAAGACAAAAAAACGTTTCTTTAACAACTGAAGGAGAGGTTTTTTTCAATTATGCGCATCGGATCATTTCTTTACACCACGAAGTTATTGCTCGTTTCAAAGAAGAGAGTCTTAAAGGAGAAATACGTTTTGGCGTTCCTGAAGATTTTGCCACCTTTTTTTTGGCGGATGTACTCGCCGATTTCTCCCGGATTCATCCTGGTATTCTGTTAAACGTAGAATGCGATTTAACCCTTAATCTTTTAGAACGATTCAAGAATGGTGATTTTGATATTGTTTTAACGAAAATGACTTGCCCAAAAGATTTTCCCCATGGGGTTAATGTCTTAAGAGAATCCCTACAATGGGTTTGTAATCAGAGCTTGATAAAAGATCTTCAGAAGAAAGAGACTCTTCCCCTTGTCCTCTCTCCTCAACCTTGCATTTATCGAACACGTGCTCTTCAAGCTTTAGATGGTGCCGATATTAAGTGGCGTATCGTTTACACAAGTTCAAGTTATGCAGGCACCTTAGCTGCCGTTAAAGCAGGACTCGGGGTAACTGTTCTTCCAAAAAATATGATTCCCAAAAATCTTATTTATATTAACAATGATTTTCTTCCTTTTCTTGACAATATTCACATCTCTCTCTTAAAAAAATTAGAAGATAATCAATCTATAAATAGTTTTGAGAGCTTCGTTTTGAATAAGATAAAATGATTTTACAGGATTCTTAAAGCCTCTAACGCTCTTGTCCGAGCAAAAGTATGATCAACAATAGGAAAGGGATAGGTCGTTCCCAACTTAACTCCTGCCTTTTCTAAAGTTTCAGGAGGAGCTTGCCAAGGAGAATGAACCCAAGTTTAAGGTTATTAAATCCCATGGAAACATTGAGATTCGTGAGTATGCTCCTCTTCTTGTCGCTGAGGTGAGTGTTGAAGGAGGACGGAAAGAAGCGATCTCAAAAGGCTTTCGAATTCTCGCCGATTATATTTTTGGTAATAATGCTCCCCGTCAAAAAATAAATATGACTGCTCCTGTGACACAACAGCAGGGAGAAAAGATTGCCATGACGGCACCTGTCATCCAACAAGCTTCAGATCATGGCGGACAGTGGAAAGTCAGGTTTGTCATGCCTGCGGAATACACATCGGAGACTCTCCCACATCCCAACAATAGCCAAATTGAGGTGTTGTCCATTCCATCAAAGCGTTATGCTGTTATAAGGTTTTCAGGGTTAGCTGGAGAGGAAAGCCTCAAGAAACATTTAGAGGAGCTTGTCAACTACACAAAGGAAAACAAGCTCCAGACAATAGATGACCCTATTTTTGCTTTTTATAACCCACCCTGGACACTTCCTTTTATGCGCCGAAACGAAGTGATGATGGAAGTGAAGGACTAATCTGTCCTCTTTCAATCCTATGAATTGCCTGCCTCCCATCTTGCAGAAATTTCAGCAACCCGTTGACCTAAATGCTTGGCGGTAAGTCTGTCTGCTTTTGGAGGAGCCGTATCAGGGCCTTCATCTGTATTGGACTGAGCAAAGGCGCCACCGAAAGAACCCAATCTATTCAAATCTTCTACAGATCCTTTTGAACTAGCATTGCCTGGCATCAGACCAAGGCCCACCCAAATCATCCCATGTTGTTGAGAAAGATTAAACATGGAATGCAGACCTTGAAGTTTGTCGCCATTCTGGGATCCGGAATTAATAAATGCAGCCACAAGCTTATCTTTCCATTTCATTTCCATCCATCTTTTTGAAGTCTTTTCAGCAAAAGTCCAAAATCCAGCTGAAACAGACCCCGTGTAAGTTGGGGCACCAAAGATAATGGCTGTGGCATTATCAAGATCTTCCCAATGAGAATCCACCTCATCCACAGAAATGAGTATGCCTGTAGCCTTTTTACTCTCTTCAACGCCTTCCAAAACAGATTCAGCTAATTTTTTCGTATGTCCGTATCCTGAATGATAAACAATAGCAACAATTGGTGTGGTCATTTTCCCTCTATTTTTTTATTTAAAAAACATTCTACAATCAGAGATTACAAAGAGTTAATCGCAAAAGTTGGTGACGGAGCTGAAGTAGGAGGTGGCGTATCATGGCGGTGAAAACCCTGCCATAACCCTTCAAAAGGAAAGGAATGATACGCCGTGAAGAAAGATAATGTAATCGAGCTGATTCAGCCAGGAGAATTTAAAGATCATTTAACAGAAGTTCTACGCCAAGGGGCACAGTCTCTTGTTTTACAAGCCGTTGAAGCTGAATTTGCAGCCTTTTTAGAGAACCATTCGGATGAGAAACTGGAGGATGGTCGCAAGCGGGTTGTGCGACATGGGCATCTGCCGGAGAGGAAGATAATGACATGGAGCTATCCCTGTTAAGGTTCCTCGCTCAAGAGATCGAAAAGAAAGCCAAGCAGAAGATTCGATTCGCTTTACCTCCAAGCTCCTTCCTCCCTATGTTCGGCGCAGCAAAAGCATTGAAATGGCTCTCCCCTATCTGTATCTGAAAGGGATCTCCTCAGGAGACTTCTCAGATGTCATGCCCGTTTTGCTTGGCAAAGACGTGGTTGGATTTTCAGCTGATACGGTGCTTCGATTACGGAAACAATGGAAAGAGGGACTGGATCAGTGGCATAAGAGGCGCCTGGAGAGTAAAAACTATGTTTATGTTTGGGCCGATGGGGTTTATCTTCAAGCCCGCCTGGACGATGACAAACAGTGCATACTTGTCATTATCGGGGCAACTCCTGAAGGAAAGAAGGAATTGGTAGGTTTTATTGATGGATATCGTGAAAGTACCCAAAGCTGGGGGGAGCTTTTGCTTGACTTGAAAGCACGTGGACTGAGTATCCCGCCACAATTAGCCATTGGTGATGGCGCTTTGGGTTTTTGGAGTGCCTTAAGAAAGTATGGCCTCAAACGAATCAGCAGCGTTGCTGGTTCCATAAGTCGGGCAATGTTTTGAATAAGCTTCCCAAATCTCTCCAAAAGAAGGCAACAACGGATTTACATGACATCTGGATGGCTGAAACCAAAGAGGACGCAAACATTGCTTTTGATTTATTTATTGAAAAATATGAGAAAAAATATTCTCAGGCACCAGCTTGTTTAGCCAAAGATCGTGATTCGCTGCTCGCTTTTTATGATTTTCCTGCCGAGCATTGGAAGCATATTCGCACCACCAATCCTATTGAAAGCACCTTTTGCGACGGTCAAGCATCGAACCAGGCGCTCTAAAGGATGCCTTGGGCGAGAAACGGCGTTTGTTATGGTTTTCAAGTTGATCAAAAATGCTGAGAAAACCTGGCGAAAGCTTAACGGTAAGAATCAGTTGTCAAAAGTCATTTCTGGTGTCAAATTTTCCGACGGTTTGGAGGTCATCACCAATGATGCTTTGGCTGCTTGATAGTCGTTATGGCTAACTTTTTTGAAACAGCTAAAAATAAGGCCTTAAGATTGTTTATGAAAAGAAAGGAATATTTATGAACTTTGATAAACTCCTCAAGCTTGTGGGACGTCTTGATGAGGAGGGGAAAGAACTCTTTGAGGCTTCCATTTCTTCTTTTTTTGGAGAAACTCTTTTGCCTGATGCTGCTGCTTTTGGAGAGGACGAATTAGATTTAATGGCCTTCCAAGAACACGTCGGAGAAAGTATCTTTCGCCCTTTTTTCATGAGTGCTGTGGAGTTTTTTCTCTCAAACGAATACGTCAATGATTTTAATTCCTGGAACGCCATTGACTTTTTGCTCAAAAAGAGAGGGGCTCTATTACCCGCGTCTGATAAGCTGTACTTGAAAGGGCTTAAGAATTCTTATATGAGCCTCTATGAAGTGATAGATGTACAGCTTGATCAAAGCATTACAGTAAGAAATCTTCTTGAAGATAATGAACCAACCATTATTGTTAAAGAAAAACAGGGGACCCATTACATTTGTCAATGGGATTTGCTTGGTGCCCGGCTCGTCAAAACGCCGCAAGCAACCCTTTTTGCGGGAGGACTCTTCATTCTTGATCGAGAGGCCGCAAATGCGGCAAAAGAGGTGA
This sequence comes from Pseudomonadota bacterium, assembly GCA_021809225.1. The sequence continues at coordinate 5,807 of JAKBAL010000150.1, forward strand.
CTCAAAAAATTTCAAAGGTCATGATGAGCAAGGAAAACATTCGTCTTTTTCAAAAAGAAACAAAAGACCCTGTTTTCATGATAAAAAAAATGTGGGCTAAGGAAATTGTCCAAAATTGGTTTATGGAGGAGATGAGAAAAAGAGAAGGACCTAC
>JAKBAL010000151.1:0-5259 GCA_021809225.1 Pseudomonadota bacterium
AATAATTTATGACAATTAACTCTATTTTTTATATAAAAACCTCTAATCTAGTTCAGTAACCCTTTCCTAAAGCGCACCTCTAGAGTAAATTTCTTTGTCTTCAATAGATTTTATTTTGATTCAGGAAATAAGATTATAAAATTCTGGATGGCTTTGTTCAAATTATGAGTTTGCAATGATGGTGGGGAAAGGGGCTTAAGCCTTTGTTGGGTTTACATAATGATTTGTACTAAATCCTCCCTCCATTAACGCGAGCAGGATTCAACATCAGGCCCTTTCAGCTCATATTCTTAACTCCCAACATCCATGATGCTGATATCTGGCTAAAATAATTTTTGTTCACGGAGCCTAAAACAATCCGGTAGTTTCTACTTCACTTTGTTCATGCGAATATCGTGTTCTCCTTAGTTATTGTTTAATATATCTTACCTCTTTGCAAACGTCCGTTTATGTCCTTCCTAAAACGAGAAATTCAAGAGGGTAATTTCAGGGTTAGACTTTATGAGAGAGCTAAGATTTCCTAAAAATCATACCCAAGTTTAAGAAGACCAAAACTTCAAAAGACAAAAATTACTCTCTCCTTTTCGCTTTAAAAGATGCGATAGATCCAATGAAATCTAGTCCCGAACTCAGGTTATGTGCCCTTGCTTGAAAAGCTTTTGCTTAGAAAACGAGTCCTTATTGAGACTATTTTCAATATTTGGAAAATCCATATGAATATTTCTCATAATTGAAATAGCTCACCAACGCTTGCGTGAATACTCTCTCGTACTTTACCGCTTATCAACGTATCTTTCCTGACAAACAGTCTTTTAAGAACTCACCAGCTATTTCCAATCCTTGAGGATCAATATCATGACCAATCCCGGGTAAAAGAATGAGCGTAACGGGCATTTTTAGCGCATCAAGTCGTTTATGTGATTCTCGTGCGAGAGAAACCGGTGCCTTTTGGTCTTCAACGCCATGAGTAATAAGAATGGGTGGTTGAGATAAGTTCTTTGCTGTCGGATCATCCAAATAGGATCCTGACATAGCGACAATTCCTGCACACGTAGGACGTCGAAGACCAATATGAAGGGCAATTCTCGCCCCTTGAGAAAATCCTAGAAAGGCCATCTTTTCGGGAGGAATATCATATGTTTTTAATAAATTATCTAAATATTGATTCAGAGATGGTGTAAGATTTTTAATTTCTTTCAACAGTTGAGTCCGGTTATTTTTGGATGCAGCCAACCATTGTTTCCCGGAAGGAATAGCTTTACAATCTATGGGTCCATCCGGTGCAACAAAAAGAGTGTTGGGAAGAAATTGTCCTAATATAGCCCCCAAAAATATAAAATTTTCACCAAAATCCCCATAACCGTGAAAAAGAACAACAATCGAATCAGGTTTTTTACCTGAAGCGGGCGGGAGAGTGAGGCCAGAGGTGGTAAAATCTTTTTCTTTAACCCCCTTAGAATTTCCCAAGGTTTCCAATTTACAAATTCCAAAAACAACAACAAAGAAAGAGAAAAAAAGAAGAGAACGTGTTAAAAAAACCATACGTGAGCGAAACATGATATCTCCTCTGTAAATGACACCTGTAAACTTCCAAATTAGTCACAATTGCCTCATCCTAAATGACATAGCGTTTTTGTGCTAGGTCTTTCAAATAAGCATTTAAATTTTTCCTTCTCTCTAGACAATTGCTACAAAATGATATGTTATACGTAAAGTTATCATAAAATTTGAAAGGGCGAATCATGATGGCCTTGCCGGCGCGATCAGGACTATTTTGTTGTTTATTAATGATTTTTTTTACAATAAGCTCCTCTTCTTTGTGGGCTGTCAAAAAAGCTTCTATCATTATTTGCGCTGAAACGGGTAAGGTTCTCCATGAGAATAATGCAGATGCTGTTACCCCCCCTGCCTCTCTCACAAAGATGATGACCCTTTATCTAACTTTTAAGGCCTTACGGGAAAAAAGGCTCTCTTTTGATCAAGAACTTCCCGTCTCAAAACATGCATCTCTTGCCGCGCCGTGCAAATTGTGGTTAAAGCCAGGAGCTCTCATAACCGTTCGTGACGCAATCCTGGGTATGGTAACAAAATCAGCCAATGATGCATCGATTGCCATTGCAGAAAAACTGGGAAAGGGTTCAGAATCCCAATTTGCACTTATCATGACAGAGCAAGCCCGTCGTTTAGGAATGTCTGAAACAGTTTTTAAAAACTCTCATGGATTACCAGAAAAACAACAAAGTAAAACTACAGCACGGGATATGGCTATATTGTCCCAGCGTCTTTATAAAGATTTTCCTGAATACTTTAAATTTTTCAAAGAGCCAAAATTTGCCTATAAGGGCCACGTTCATCAAAACCATAACCGTCTCTTAGGAAAAATCCCAGGTTTAGATGGTATTAAAACTGGATTTATCAATGCGTCAGGCTTTAATTTAGCCGCTTCTGTTGTTCGGAACAACCGGCGCATTATAGCTGTTGTGATGGGAGGAGAATCTGCAAAGGCACGGGATAAAGAAATGGTGAAGTTACTTGATGCAACGTACTCAAATTTTCTAGGAAATAAGGAGTTCTCTAAGGCAAACAATCATAAGTCGATCGGAGATTTGCTACATACCTTAGCGTCTCCAGAAGCCAAAGCCTCTTCTCCTCAAAAAACAAAGGGAAAGATACTTACGGCTGTTCATCGGTCTCGGTCTAAACCAAAGATCTTAAAAACAAAAGCAAAGTATAGAGATATGGAACATCTTTTGAATGATTGCGATCAACAAAAATCCTCCTCAAAAAAGAGGACAAAAAACTCTAAAAAGGGTCCTCGAAAAAAATCGAAACTACAATCAAGTTAGTCAGTAGGGTTTGTTCATGGAGCCTATCCTTATCATGAGTACTCATAAACTAGCCCCCTCAAAACAACATTAGCACATATAAAAAATAGAAAAGTGAGTAGCCTTCATACACTGATTTTTCTAACCATACCGAACCGTCCCTATGCTTTCAAAAAACGATAACTCTATGAATTTTGAAATTCCGGATTTATACTAATCCATATGAAATTCTGATCTTGATTTTAAAATTTCGTTCATTGTAAATAAAAGACGTGTTTTTTAATTTAGCGAGAAAATTGAGTATGTTTAGACCTTTTTTTTTATATATTGTGATGGTGTGTGTTTTTTTAGGAAAATTGAGTTGTGCTTCTCCTCAGTGCTTTCTTCTTAGCGATTTAGACAAAACTTTAATTCAAGAAGGGAATTGCACGGAACGTGTCAGTACATGCTCAACATTTAAAATCCCTTTGAGTTTGATGGGATTTGATGCGGAAATTCTTAAAGATGCCAACACACCAGAATGGGACTTTCAGGATGAGTACAAAACCTGGAATTTAGCTTGGACAGATAAATGGGCGGCTCGTTACTCACCCAAATTGTGGATGAAAAATTCCTGCATTTGGTATTCTCAACGGCTCACCCCCCAGTTGGGGGAAAAGCTTCTCCAAGAATATGTAGATGCTTTTGAGTATGGAAATCGAAACCTTTTAGGCGATGAAGGGGAAGGAAATGGACTCACCCACTCTTGGCTAACATCGAGTTTAAAAATCTCTCCTCTTGAGCAGATTACATTTTTGAGAAAGCTCCTCAAACAAGAGCTCCCAGTCTCTCTCCACGCCCATCAAATGACAAAAGATATCCTATTTGTGGGTGACTTAACCGAAGGGTGGAAGCTCTATGGGAGAACAGGGTCTTGGAATCCGAAGAAAAATAAAATTCTCCCTGATTCCCGCCCAGGATGGTTCGTTGGTTGGGTTGAAAAGCAAGGGAAAGTTTATATTTTTGCCTATCTCATTATGGATAAGGGGGATGAAAAGGGACCTGCAGGTCTGCGAGCTAAAGAACAAGCCATAGAAAAAGTAAAACTGTTTCTTCAGAATTTAAAGCCAAGTTCGTAGGTGAAATGTTATGAAATATTTTTTAATCGTTTTGCTTTCTTTGTTTTTTACAATCTCTACTCAAGCAGCAAACGTAACAAATTCCACCAGCAATAAAATGCTCTTTTGGCAAACACAAGCTAAAGGAGCGAATATTTTCAATCAAAAAATTGACAGAGATGTTATTAAAGCAGCAAAGAAGTATGGAATCAGTTTCATTCGACTTGCTCCTGATAAGTTTATCTCGAAAAAACGTGATTTTTTAATAGGTAATGCAGACCAGTATAACGGCCTCGTAAAGGAGGACCTTAACGTCCTCAAAGAAGTTGTGAACATGTGTCATCGTGAAGGGATTCCTGTCGTTCTAACGATGCTGAGTTTACCTGGATGTCGTTGGAAACAAAACAATAATAATGTCGAAGACTTACGCCTATGGAAAGATCAGCACTTCCTAACACAAGCAACAAATTTTTGGCAGGACCTGGCTCGAGAATTTAAAGATCATCCTGCCATCATCGGCTATGACATTTTAAATGAACCACATCCTGAAAGAGTGTACGGTCCTCAAGGTTCAGAACAGCGGGATAAAAATAACGCGCATATAAGATCGACCTTACAGGGTTTTTATCGTACCATTATTGAAGCTATTCGAGAGGTAGATCCCTCTACGCCTATTATAATTGAGAGTAGCAATAATGCTGATGCAGGAAAGTTTAACTTCCTTGACCCCTTTCTTGATGACCATATTCTTTATTCTTTTCATTTTTATGAGCCTTACTGCTATACAAATTTTAAAATCAATCAAGGAAATTTTGGTTATCCTGGTCTCGTACCTGACGATGATGATAAGGCTACCCCCAGGTTTTGGGATAAAGCTAAGTTAAAAGAGTTATTGAAACCCGTCGTGGACTTCCAAAAAAAGCATAACGTTCCAAATCATCAAATTCTTGTAGGTGAATTTGGAGGACATAGGTCTTCGAAAGGATTAGAGCATTATTTTAGCGACCTCATTTCCATATTTAATAAAGAAGGATGGCACTTTGCTGTTTACGCTTTTCAAGAAGATACCTGGGATGGCATGGATTATGAACTTGGTTGTAAAAAACTTCCTTGGAGCTATTGGAAAGAACTTGAAGAAGGGAAAAAGCCACAAATAGTGCGTCTGCCTGAGAACCCTGTTTTTAAAGTTTTAACGAAAGAATGGGGCGCCCAAAATAAACTTAATAAGAAAGACGCTCCATCATGAACGCGTGGAACGCTTGGCGCGTCAACAAGACCCTCGCGTGGTTCAGGTTATGGCCTCTTTGGCGGCAGTGTTTTAAGCTACAGCGTAGCGT
>JAKBAL010000151.1:5269-5942 GCA_021809225.1 Pseudomonadota bacterium
AAAGTTTTAACGAAAGAATGGGGCGCCCAAAATAAACGTAATAAGACAGAAGATGAATCATAATAGGTCTTCTCGCCATTAAAAGACGGAATAAAAATGCAGAAATTACTTAATGTTATCATTTGCTTCATTGTTTTAAGCTACAGCGTAGCGTTCGCAGAAATTACACAAACGCCTAAATTAGTTTAATGGGTTATAACGAACGACTGCTTACTGATGAAACCCATCCTGAATGGGAATTTAAACCCGGTTAAATTGATTGGATTGAGACGTGGAAGCAACCTCATCATCCAACCCATTGGATAAAAAATAGCTGTGTTTGGTATTCGCAGGTCATTACAAACAAGCTGGGGCTGGAAAAGTTCAAATCCTATGTTGCCAAATTGAACTATGGAAATCAGGATGTTTCAGGAGATAAGGGCAAGGATAATGGTCTTACCCATTCTTGGCTCTCCAGTAGCTTACAAATTTCTGGCGTTGAGCAGATCGCTTTTCTGCAAAAACTCATCGCAGACTCTCTGCCCATGAGCCCTAAATCACATAGGATGACAAAAAATATCCTTTTTGTTGAGGAGTTGCCAAATGGCTGGAATCTTTATGGTAAAAGAGCAGGAGGATATCTTCTCAATAAAGATGGTTCGTATAACAAAGATCGCCAAATCGGCTGGTTTAT
>JAKBAL010000152.1 GCA_021809225.1 Pseudomonadota bacterium
TGAAATAAGAGTTGCCCTTGCCTCGTGAGGGCTAAACCTCTTGGCAACCTTTTAAACAGCTTCTGCCCCACCTGATACTCGAGATCTATAATCTGACGGCTAATAGCAGACTGGGAGATGTTAAGGTGCTGTGCTGTTTTTGTAAAACTTTCAAATTTTGCTACGTAATAAAAAGTTTTTAATTTATCCCACTGCATAGTTCCCCCCGGAAGAAATTAACATTTCTTTACTTTTAACCTTAATCCTACAAATGGTAAAGTAAAAATAAATGAGAAATACTCACCTGTTTTCCCATTCATGATACCATCGATAAGTATTTGCCCTCAGTTCGGCGTAAGAAACAAAACAAATATTATACCCATACGTTGCGACGGCCTTACACAACTAACTCCAAAAATCGCACGGTCTCAAAAAATTCTTCACGCAAAGCTTTATCGAGAAGAAGAGCCTCTTTATCTTCACCCCAAATGCGGCGTTGATCCTGTTCATGAAGATGAGCCAAATCCCATGCACTTTCAAGAGACAGTCGATCTTTAAGAACCAAAAACGAAATACAAAAAGAAGATGTAAGAGTAAGAAGATGGATAAACCCTGTAAACTTAAAAGCTGTTAAGTGATAAAAAACGTCCCGCAATTTTTTCTCCTCTTCAGGAGAAAGGTGGAGAGTAGAAAGCGTTGTTGTAGGCTTTAAGTTAAGATCTAAAAGGTGGTTCACCTCATCAATGAGGGGGCTCCACTTTTCTTTCTGAAGTCTTACAAGAGACTCAGGTGACGCTGCCCAGAACAAAATCACATCCCTTGACACTGCTTGGATAACATAAGAAATATAGGCTTCACGCGCCTCCGCTACTCGATCAAGAGTTGTTGCAACAAGTGATGTCAGTGGCTTTTGCCGATAATGGGGAGATGGATCTTTTTCCCATTCTTCTTCAATAGCTTTCGCCAAAGCCAAAGTTGGAGCCTCAAGTGGATTGCCTTCAGGTGTTTTAAGAAATTTATTATGAACGTAGATATCAAACATTTCCAAATCCTAATTCTTGAAAAGTATCTTGAGCTTCTTCTGGCAGAGGAGCTTCAAAGGTCATCATGTTTCCCTGAGGAAAAGGAAGAACAAGGGCCCTTGCGTGTAAATGGAGCGTCTTCCGTCCAAAAGGAAAGGCCTCTTTTCCTCCATATTTTCCGTCACCAAGAATGGGTGTTTTTAGCCCCTCAGCACAATGAACCCGCAGTTGATGAGTTCGCCCTGTTTTAGGAATGAGCTCTAACCACGCTAGTTGCTGACCAAGGGCCTCAATCACCCGATAGTAGGTTTTGGCTCGCACCCCTTCTTCCTGATCCACACGTACTTTTTCTCCCAAAGGATCCTGTTTTTTAGAAAGGGAAAGGTCAATAAGTCCTTCCTTTTTATCAGGAACTCCGCACACAAGAGCCCAGTAAATTTTTTGAACTGTACGGTCTTTAAAGGCTTTTGTTAACCATCTGGCCATGGGCAGGGTTTTTGCCATCACAAGAACCCCTGATGTATCACGGTCCAGTCGATGAACAAGACGCGTTTTACACGTTTCATCATAAGCATCCATCATGGCATCCAATGACTTTGTTTGTTTTGTGCCACTTTGAACAGCAATGCCTGCGGGTTTATTAAGGACAACAATATCTGAGTCTTCATAAAGAATCAGCCCCTTCAGCCACTTTCTTTCCGCGTGGGTGAGCTCTTTCGGCGTCTGGTGTTCAACCTCAGCCTCAAGGCTCAAAAAGCTTTCAGGAAAGGAAATAGTTTGCCCTTCTTCAACCCTTGTTGCAGGCTTTGCTTTTACTCCCTCAACCCTAAGGATACCCTTGCGTGCAGCCTTTTCTATTAAACCTTGAGGCAAATGCGCAATCCAAAGACGCAAATATCGATCAAGGCGGATTCCGCTTTCTTCCGATGAGACTTTTCGTGTCGTCATCTCTTTAACTTCATTTTTCTTCATTAACATGTGAATCTATGATACCTAGCCATTTATGAAACTCTTTGATCCAAAAGCTTATCACCTTCATCTCAAAAGGGCCAAGAGAACCTTTCATGGGCATGATTTTCTTTTTGAGCATGTCGGGAACGAACTCGTTTCTCGTCTTGAGGATCTCAAGAAAAGCTTTAATAAACCTCTAAATTTATCCCCTCACCCCCTTCCCTACCCCAGTCATCATCATTCTATTCTTGAGGAATATTTATCCTTTCCAAAAGAATCTTTTGACCTGATTTTCAGTTGTCTCCAAGGTCATTGGGTGAATAATTTACCGGAACTTTTAAAGAGTATCCACCGCTGCCTTCAACCTGACGGTCTCTTTTTAGGGGCCCTTTGGGGAGGGCGGACTCTTTTTGAACTTCGTGAAAGCCTCCTTCAAGCTGAGCTTGAACTTAAAAACGGTGCGGCTCCTCGCATTGCCCCCATGCTGCATCCCGCCGATGCTCCTTCTCTTTTGGGGAATGGAGGCTTTTTTATGCCTGTTGTCGATACGGAGACGATATCCGTTACCTATCCGTCCCTTATAAACTTAATGAAAGATCTAAGAGGCATGGGAGAAACGAACAAACTCTATGATCGTCCAAAAACATTCACACCGCGAACCTTATTTGAAAAAGCGGAAGAAATTTACAATGCTTCTTTTGGTCTTCCCAACAATACCATTCCTGCTACTTTTGAGGTTATCTATTTAACGGGTTGGAAGTATAAGTAATTACTTCTTGTCTATTATAATCTTCAAAGAGAGAATACAGGTTGAGAAAAAAAGTGTAAATATATTTGCGATGATAACGGCTAAAGAGCCTATTGCTATTCCATAAATGAGCCAAAGCAGGACACCAAAACAAAAGATAGAATACATAAGAAGGGATATGGAACTCACATCTCGAGTACGCCATATTTTTATAATCTGGGGTAAAAAGGAAAAAGTGGTAAGCATGCCTGCAAATAAACCTAAACATTCTATAAATGTAATCATCTAATTATCTCCTCCAGTCAAATATATCCTATACGGCTCTCAGAAACAGCAAGCAAGAAATTTTAGATTTTTTCTTGAAGGATTGGTGGAAGTGGGGCGTAAAAAAAGAAGGGCTAGAAAATTTTCTAGCCCCTCAAAAGTAACTACATTAAAGATTGGGATTAACCTCTCAGAGAGTTTAATCCTCTGAATCCGAGTCTGTACCATCCATTACTTCCCAATCCTCTGAATCCGAGTCTGTACTACTCATTTTTTCCCAATCATCTAAATCACTCAATTGAAGCGGAACCATTGCAGTGAACTGTTTAATCGGCAATGAAGAATTATCTTGGTCTTCAAATTTATGAATGAGTTTATCTGTGGGTAGTTCAGATCTACCTTGCTCTGGGCTCGATTCAAAATCCGTGTCACTTACATCTGCAAATTCATCCAGTAGACTTCTGAAACTTTTATCTAATAATTCTTCAGAATCGCCATCCACTTCCAAAGTTGAGGCAGCATGCTGAGCCTTCAACGAGTCATAATCAAGGGGTGTAGAGCTAAATTCACTTGCGATAGCTAGTAGCTCTTCTATGGCTACTCTTCGAGGAGTATAGATTTCTTTAGGCTCATCAAGGGCTTGTTCGTCAAGATTTTCACCCTCTTCTGTCTTTAAAGAACCTTCCCGAAGCTCCTGAAAGTCCGCACCTAAAGTAGGTATGAAAACCTTCGGTGATTGTTCGCCAGTCTTCGACCACTCGACTATAGGCGTTAAGGCAGTTGTCTCTTTTTTATCAACGCTCTTTTCATCTGCATCAAAACTCTCTAATGAACTCAACACTCGATTTAAGATCCTGATAAAAGTGCCAATTATTCGTGTTGGAATAATCATATTTTCTATAAAATCTGAATTTAATAATGAATAATCCATTGATTTAAACTTGAGGTTAAAATCACCTAATTTATCACTGAAAGCCACTAACCTGGATGAAATCGTTTCTTCCCCTTTTTCGGAACGCTCTTTTCCTTTCTCGTCTGAAACATTTAAATAGTCTTCGATCTTTTCTAATTTATTTTTCATAAATTCAATGAACATATTTAAATTAGCTTTATCTCCTTCAAGTTCAGGTTTTGATTTATCAAGAGACATAAGTTTAGAGCTATGAAAATTTAATTCCTCCTTTAAAAGAGTTAACCCTCTAAAAAAGTCTATTGCTATTTCTTTTGGATCTCGTGATGCTTGTGTTAGGGTGCTTTCTGCCTTCTTCGGTTGAACGGTTAGGAATTCCAATCTTTGATCAACCGTATTTAAATGATTTTTTTCAGTTTCTAGTCTATCTCTAAGACTCTCAATTTTTACTTTCATTATTAAGGTTTTTTCTACAGAAAGGTCTTGACTCTCTAAAGAATACGTTAAGAGATTTAAATCTGAATTAAAAACACCAATAGCTGCTTTTAAATTTTCAATCCTTAATCTTTCATGATGAATAAACTCAGCGCTTTTTCCTGAATACAATTCCTGTCGGAAGGAAATGTTCTCTCTCTCTATCCCCTTTATTTCTTTTTTTATAAATTTAATTTGAGATTTAAAATTTAAAGGGTTTTCAACTTGCAAAGTTGGTGAGTCCTCATCCCTCTTGGATTCTCCTGTTTCTGGTCCAAACGTCAGAGATGGTAAGTTTTCCCAATCCTCAATCGGGAATTTTAAAAGTCCAATCTCTGAAATATCAGTCTTTTCAAGAGGCACAACAGTAAAATATGGTTCATTATTCTCTAGCAAAGGAGGTAAAACTCCGTTACCTGTAAATATTGAATCATTTTCCTCTTTTTCACCATCCATCTCTTCTTCACCGCCAATCTCTTTCTCTCCAACGATTCTTTGCTCCTCCTTAGAAGACTCTGATTTAAGATATATCGAATTTAAAGAGTTAAGAAGATGATTAATCATGTTTGATGCAAATGATATTTGAAATACAATATTTTTATTTAATTGTGAAGTCTCGATTAATTTAAAATTAGGGATAAAATTCTCTAACTCATCCATTAGCATACTTAAGCCAGATGCAATACTTCCATCCCACCTCTTTGAATTTTCTTCGAGCTTTTTCTCCATTTCTGGAATCCATAATAAATTCTTCTTAATTGATTTTAATAGAACAACTATACGTATAGGAAATTCCCGCACATTCACTTTATTATTTACATCTAATATTGAATTATCTAGTTTCTCAAAGTTAGCGTGATAAATATTTAATAGTTCGTTTAAATTTGTTAACCCTTCCAAAAAAACTTTTGAAGGAGCCAATGTACCTCTTAACTGAGGCATTGACGTATTTCCCATAGGCAAAGTCGTTTCTGTGAGTGTTGGGGTAATTTCTGTCTCCTCTTTAAACTCTTTCTCCCCTTGAAAGTGTGTCTCTTCACTATCCCACAACCCGATTTCGTCCTCAAATGGATCGTTTTCCATAGGAACAATAAGGTCAACGTTTCTTATCGGAACAACGTCTTCTTCCTGCTCTTGAAGCAAATTAAACGTCTCAGTTGAGATTGGTTTTTGAGATTCTGTATGCGGAAGTTCTTGAGCTCCAACAAACTCAGCCACTCTGTCCACAACATAATTTAATGCTTCATTTAAAACGCCTTCCCCCCTGATGGGATCTTCCCGATCCTCTTCCTGTGGTGCTGGCGCTGGCGTGTCTTCTATAACCACCCCAGGCTCTTCCTCAATTTTTGGAACGACTGCTTCTGCTGTTGGAGTCGTTGTCTCGTTCCCTAATTCTTCTTCTTCCTGTTGGGCTGGAATCACTTCGATATTCTGTCCTTCGGCTACTTCTTGTGGTTGAGCGTTTTCCTTAAGAAGATCAAGATTAACAGTCTCTATTCGAGCAACCTCTCCTTCCTGTTCTTGAAGAACAGGTTTTTGACCCTCAACAAACTCCGCCACTCTGTCCACAACATAATTTAATGCTTCATTTAA
>JAKBAL010000153.1 GCA_021809225.1 Pseudomonadota bacterium
GAATTGACTCTTCACATTGAGCAAGTGTTTTGCCGTTTTGGTCAAAAAGGATAGCCCATAGCTTGACGTTTTTTGCATCGTACTTTGTCCAACAGTTGGCACTCTTGAGGCGGGTATGCCAGCTCTCTTCCTCGCGAAAAAAGGCAAAGTTTGTGGAAAAATTTAGATCAGATAAATAGTTGCTTGGATCCGTAAGCATGATATCGGGGAGACGCAACTCTTTGAGGCTTGAAACCTCGCAAGAGGGGGAGAGAAGATGCCCCATTTGCGTTAAGTGTTTTTGAGGGTCAAAAGAAAGAATAAAAAGTTTTTCAATTTTATCGTGTTGAATCTGTGAAATTATAGATGATTGCGCGTTTAAGGCTTCAATCGCCTGCACATAGATGTGAGAAGGAGGCGGAACTTTTGTCATAGCCAAGAAATCATCGAGGTGTCCTTCAGGATCATAGATCGCGGAAAATTTCTTTGTTTTTAAAGATTCAAAACGTGCTCTTATGAATGGGTGGCCTAAGGCCTTAAAAAAAGTGCAAGGCTTCTGATTAACAAACGTTTTAATCTTTAGAACCATTTAAATTTTCTCCTTTGAGTTTCATCAGCTTCCGAACGATAAGCGCAATTTTTTCTGTATCATTAAAGGGAACATATGTCCATGAATCAATCTCCCCTTCAAAAGCACGGATTGTTCCTTCATGGATGAGACTTTGAATAAATCGTTGAGGTTTTGTGTTGTGATGGCCTAAGAGAGGGAGACTATAAACAGGTTTTCCCGTAAAACAGGCCTCACAGATCATGTTCACCGAATCATCTGTCACGAAAAGGAAATCAGCCAGCCCAAGCATGGCAAAGTATGGATTAAGCGTTTCAATATCGGCAAGAAAAACATTAGGTTCTTTTTGAAGAGAAGAGGTTAAAATATCTCGGAAAGGAGTACGAAAGGAAGGTGTGACAAAAACACTACCTTGTGTTTTATTGCGAATCAACAGGACTTTTTGAATAATATCTTCTATGGCGTTTTGTGACATTTTATAGCGATTTGTCGTTCCTCCCAACAAAACCGTACTATAAGGGCGGGGAAATTTTTCAAAAAGGTTTCCATAGAATTTGATGCCGTCTTCAAGTTTGCTTAAAGTGACCTTATGCAGTGCTCCTTTTGTCGAAACAACATTGGAACCTTTGAGAGCATCATGTTCGGGACATACAATAAGATCAAAAACTTCGATGTTTAAAATTGGATTTTGAAGGTGTACACAAAGTGTTTTTCCTTTGTTTTGTTTTTTGATCGCCAAGGCGAGGGGGGCAGATCTTCTGCCACAACTAATCACAAGGTCTGGCCAGGGAGGAGAGAGTGGGTCACTCTCAGAGGTTAGGTGAGCTAACGGATTGCCAAAGCTAAGGCCTAACCATCCCCAAGGCCAGCGTCTTTTGCAGGTTTTATGGAGGCAGGGCAGACCAATGGCTTCCGCTAACCCCATGACTTGGCTTTTCATGCCGGGAAATTCATCCGTAATGGTCCAGCATATTTTCTGCATATTTTTCATACTCACCTTAAGCTGCATACTCAATATAAAAGTCATCCCATACACTTTTTAAGGCGTCAATCAAATCATCAATCATCAAGTTTGTATGGACAGGAGAAGGTGTGATTCTGAGACGCTCGGTTCCTCGTGGAACTGTAGGGTAATTAATAGGTTGAACGTAAATATTATGGTTCTGTAACAGTCGATCTGATGCTAATTTACACTGATGCGCATCTCTGACGAGGATGGGAATAATATGTGAGGGCGTGGGCATAAAGGGAAGGCGAGCTTGAATAAGTCTTTTTTTAACTTTTGCGACTGTTTCTTGATGAGCGTGTCGTTCGGTTTGACTGACTTTCAAGTGTTGAATACTAGCAAGTGAGGCGGCAGCAATAGCGGGGGGCATTGCGGTTGTAAAAATAAATCCTGCAGCAAAGCTTCTCACAAAGTCCACAAGGTCTGCTGAAGAGGCAATATAGCCACCCACAACGCCAAAAGCTTTCCCTAAGGTTCCTTCAATAATGCTCAGTCGGTGAGCTTGGTTCTCTCTTTGAGCAAGACCTCCGCCTTTATGACCATATAGCCCTACCGCATGAACCTCATCAATAAAGGTTAGGGCATTGTATTCTTCTGCCAAATCACAAAAAGTTTTAATAGGGGCAATGTCACCATTCATTGAATAAACAGACTCGAAAATGATTAATTTGGCGCGTTCTTTTGGATAACGTGACAACAATTCTTTTAGATGTAAGGGGTTATTATGGTGGAATATTTCTTTAGTCGCCCGACTGTTACGAATTCCTTGAATAATTGAGGCATGATTATGGGCATCTGAAAAAACAACGCACTCTGGGAGATGGGATGCAACTGCACTGATAGAAGCATCGTTGGAGACGTATCCCGAAGAAAAAATCAGAGCTGATTCTTTGTCATGAAGACTCGCAATCTCTTTTTCCAAAAGAACATGATAATGATTGGTGCCAGAAATATTACGAGTTCCTCCTGCACCGGCCCCCACACGCTCAATAGCTTCGCTCATGGCTTTCAACACTTTTTCATGTTGCCCCATGGCTAAATAATCGTTCGCACACCATACAACCACGCGGCGTGGAATTCCTTCGTTATAATAAAAGGCATAGGGGAAATCTTTTGCGCATCGGTCTAAATCAGCAAAGATTCGATAGCGACCTTCAGATTTAATATCATGCAGTTTTTGTTTAAAAAAGGCTTGGTAATCCATGCCAAATAATTTTCTAAGGATAGAATCTTAGGGTAACCTAAAGGGGTTGAGTGTTGGATGCAAGGGATAATGCTTCTTAAGAATTACTTTGACGATCATTTTCCTTGTGAGTAAGGGGGGATTTGCCGCGGTTTATAAATACATGTGTCAAGCAGAGGAGTTTGATATTATCGTGGTGATTTTCTTATAAAGTGCATAATCACTGAGACAACAAACAAAGCAATAAATATGACAAAGAGAATTTTGGCAATTCCTGCAGTTGCAGTCATAACTCCTGTAAAACCAAGTAGCCCGGCAATAAGGGCAATCACAAAGAAAGTGAGAACCCAAGCAAGCAGGCTTGTTCCTCCTTGTAAACTTTCGGCAATGGTTAATTGCATTTTCTTAAGAATGAAGAGCACCAAGGAGAAAGCGAATAAGATCAGGAAAATAATAAATAAAATTTGGGCAATATGAGCGGAAGCTACCATCAAGCTTGTAAAACCTAAAAGACCTGAGATTAGAGCAAGGAAGAAAAATAATAAAACGAATCCTAACATTTTTTTCTCCCGATAAAGAAAGAGTATCTATATGATTAATCATAATGAAATAAGGTTAATTTAAAGTAAAGAGAGGGGGTCTCATCATTTATTAGCTTGATGAAAGTAGTAACTATCATTTCTTGTTTTACTCTAATATTTACAAGATTTATCATTGACGGTTTTTCAACTTGATATATCTTTTAAAGAAAGATTAAAGCGGGAGGTCAATGTTTAACTCTTAATACAGTTAGATGAACATTCTACCAGTTTCGTGAAAAGAAGAATGGCCTTTCTTGCTTCCTTTCGATATTATATAGGATATTGACTTATTAATATCTTTATTATAGAAAGAAATATTATTAAATTTATATTATGGTGAAAATTATGAGTATTTTAAAAAAAGTGAATTTATTTTTATTGGCCTCTGTGGTCATGTTGACCCCGCAGGGTGCTTCTGCAATGGGCTCAGATTCAGATGATTTAGAAGGAAATAAGACACCTATACTCTACCCCAATTCTTCTGAGGTGCTTTCTGAAGATGAGAAAACCACAGCTGGGACTTTTTCAAGTGATGCTGGTGATTTAGAAGCACAGAAAAAAGCCGCTGGAAAACGCAAGGATGATTTTGACAAGATTTCTGGGAATTTAAGCCCAATTGGTGCCGCTCTAAAGTCCTTTGAGAACCCTAAAACAAGCCCTCGAAAAAAGGAAAAATATAAAGGAGGAATGGGATCAAGCGAATCTTTTGAAATTTCAAGCCCCTCCACTAATATGGAAACAGAAACTCCGCAGCAGTTTGAAGACAGGCTTCCAGATCGTCTTCGTGAGTTTGAAAAAAGATTCAATGTAGTTCGTCAAAATATCTCAAGTGATAAAGTAGAAAAATTAAAAACCTTTAACCAACTCTACAGTTCTTTTGAGGATGTAGTAGCGATTTATAGAACGTATTATCCGGATTTTCAAATTGTTCCTGAGCACGAACTACGCCGTCACTATATAAAAAGGCGGTCTAGTCGCAATTTAGTTACAAATCAATCGCTTGATGGAAAAAAATTAACACAGGACCCTCATGGAGACTCTCCAAGACTTTTAAGGGATTCTGGGAGAAGCTCTATAAAGCTTGAACTGGAATCGTCTCCATTATTCCGAGAAAGGCGCACCGAAGAAGAGTTGCATTCTTCTTCTGATAACTTTTCTCCAGTGTCTCCACGATTTACCGAGGAAAGCTCTTCTTCTCCCCAACCTCTTCCTGTGCCTATGCCATCTTCTTCTCCTTCCCTACAATGTTGGCAAACTATAAGTGGAGGGCTGCCTGTACGACTTAAGAATGGAAACAGCTCTTTATCTTTAATTCCTCTGTCATCACATTTGCAATCTTCTAGTGGGAACTTGTCATCTTCTTCCCAGTCTCCATTGTCTCCACGACTAATGAGTGGCAGTTCTGTACCTTCTATTCATTATGTATCTCCTGAGGAAAGCTCTTCAATACTTAAATCACCCCCAGTAACTCCGCGAAGAACTGAGGGCTCTTCATCTCTTCGACCTCTTCCTGGGGCCCCGCTATCTTCTCCTCCTCCTCCTCCACGTCGGCGAACTATAACTGGAAGCTCTTCACCTTCTCGACCTCTTCCGCAGAGGCCCCTGTTAAGGACTCTGCCATCTTTTGATTCTCCCGCAGAAATGCAAGAAACTCCGCCATCTTCTCCTCTTTCCCAAGTGCTTTCTTCTTCTGCCGAAGAGATTCATCGTTCTCTTTCAGGTTCACCTTCATCTTTACGCAGAAGAATGGCGACGTATCACACGAAACCTTTAATCCTACCTGAAATAGAAACTGGTTTTCCTGAGGATACAAGTGATAAATCAGATATACTTTTACCTTTGGAAGTACCAGATCGTTGAGTATGAATAAATAGAGCTAGAGTTTCTTGTGAAAATCCTATGAAGTTCCTTACTTGCGGATTTCATAGGGTTATTTGACTGTTTGAGCAGCATTTTTTTCTTATTTGCCATTTTTATATGGGAATGGCAAATAAGAAAAGTGAGCAGCAAATGGCTATGTCGCGATTATTTTCATATAGTCTATCCCTGAGGGACAGCGTCAATAGCCGTACTGGTTTCCCAATTTTTTATAATCTTTCCGTCTTTAACTTCGCACACACTGAGACCCCAATACTTAACAGATTTCCCCGCTTTAAAATCAGCAAAATCCATCGTTGCGTTGCCTATGCCATGCCACCTGAAGGCCGCTTTATTGCCGCTGATGAAAAAATCATCAAGAACATAAGTTAAGTCGGGAATAGCTTGATGGCGATCAATAATGTTCTTTTTCAACGCATCACTGCCGTGAAGTGTAAGTTTTCCATCATAAACGACAACATCCTTAGCAAAGTATTCGTCAATGACAGATTCATTTTTATTTTTTAAGGCTTCATTAAAAATTTTATGAATTATTTCTGTATAAATTTTTTCATCAATAATCATTAGGGAGCCCTCCTTTTAATGTGATAGATGAATAATTTCATAAACTAATTAATAAAAAATGAAATTTTTCTATTGAGATCAAAAAAGAAGGGCTTTCTTGTTAAGGATAGACACTTGTCAATTATGATAAAGTCCAGTGAGGTTATACACTCTAAAATCTGC
>JAKBAL010000154.1 GCA_021809225.1 Pseudomonadota bacterium
GAGGGTGGCGATCTCGGTTTTTTCAGAAAGAGTGAGCTGCCAAAAGAGCTTGGAGATTCAGCTTTTGCTCTGAAATCTGGGTCTTATAGCCAAGAACCTGTGAAAACAGATTTTGGTTGGCATGTTTTGAAAGTTGAAGAATTCCGGGATGCAAAGCCTCCGAAATTTGATGAAGTCAAAAATGAATTAAAAGGTCTTATGACTCAAGAGGCTATTGTTAATCTTGTGAAAGAATTAAGGAAAAATGCCCAAATCACATTTTTTGACAAAGACGGCAAACCTTTACCTAAAGAAGCAGTTGCAGAAAAGCCAGAAGCAGCTGCAGCAGCATCTTCAGAAGCTTCACCTGCTCCAGCTCCAGAAGCAACACCAGCTGAAGCAAAGTAGTTTATCACAAAGGGGATGCTTATAAAGCATCCCTCCTTTTCTTTATTGAGTTGATTCAAAAAAGTTTTTTCACAAAAGCGATAGGGTATCTATAAGGTGACGCATATTCATATGATTGCTCCTTCCTATCCCATTTCTCAGGAAGATGTTGAATTTGCTAAACAACATTTTGAGTCCTTGGGACTAAAGGTGACGATCCCTTCAGATCTTTTAGGGGCAGATCTACTGTGTGCAAACCATGATGAAGCGCGCTTATCCCATCTCAAAGCTGCCTTGGCTGATCCAGTGGCTGATATCATCTGGTTACTTAAAGGTGGGTACGGTCTTACGCGCCTTATTCCAGACCTTTTTTATATGGAAAAACCGCGTAAGGAAAAGTTATTTATAGGGTTTAGCGATGGGACAGCCTTGCATGTATTCTTAAATCAAGTCTGGAATTGGACATCAATCCATGGTGCTGCAGCCTTGCAAATAACTAAGAACAAGGTAGGAGCACAAACGATAGAGATGACCTTACGTCTTTTAAGAGAAGAATATCATTCTCATTTTCTTCCTTCTCTTACCCCAGCCAATGATAATGCAAAAAAGATGTCTTCCCTTACAGGGACTCTTGTCGGAGGAAATCTTTGTCTTTTGACGTGTAGTTTAGGGACAAATTGGCAAATCAATGCTTCGGATAAAATTCT
This sequence comes from Pseudomonadota bacterium, assembly GCA_021809225.1. Next base: position 1,074 of record JAKBAL010000154.1, read on the forward strand.
TTTCCTTGAAGAAATTGATGAACGCGGCTATCGCGTTGACCGTATGTTAGCTCATCTACAGCAAGCAAGTATCTTTAATTCTGCTAAAGCGATTATTTTTGGTGATTTTGTGGGAGGAAATGAAGAGAACGGAACTTCTTTGATCCCTCAGGTTCTTGAACGGTTTTCAAATACGATTCCTATCCCTGTTTTTCATTTATCCGGTTGCGGACATGGTCAAGAGAACATACCTCTTCCTTTTAATAAAAATCTTAATTTTTCAATTAACTTTGAGTGATTCATTTTACTGTCTGGCAAAAGGGATGAGTTGGATAACGATGAGTCTTTCTGCGCATTGGTTTCTTCATTTGGATTCGTGAAATTGTGTCGAGCCTGGTAACTTGTAAGTAAAAATCACAGCTTTCTTGTAAAAGTTCACGAAGTCGAGAAGGCAAGGTTGTATCTTCCGCGAGTGTATTTTCAAGGCAATGTTGTCCCCGTAAAACACGACATTCTTCAGACAGAACTTCATCACGAGAAAGTTCCTCTTCTAAGACGGCTTTTTGTAACATAAGCCACCCAATAATTTGGGTCATGCGTATGGTAATGCGCATAGCTTCAGAACTCACTTTAAATGCTTGAGTTGAGTCCATTCGTTTAATATCAAGAGGGGCTTGCCACTTAATGTAATCATGAGTTGCTTGAAGAAGTGCGTGGGCTTTTTGTAATTTTAAATCAATATAAGCTAAAGGAACCACCATAATATTCATTCTCCTATAAAAAACCTATATATATAGAATATAATGTTTTATATTAATGAATGATTTATTTCTTGGACATTTAAATAAATAATGAAATATTTGATTTTCTCTTGAACCCAATAGTATCGTTCTTTAGTTAAATTTCCCGCATTTTAAAATTACGTTTTGGAGCAAAAAGTAATTTTAATATGGATCTGCAAATTTTTCTTTTTATTTTCCAGCTTACTATAAAATATGATAGAAAATGTGCAGAAATTTATGATTTGACAGAAAAGAAAAATTAATAAACAATTAAATATATTAAGATATAGGAGGTATTTATTATGCGCATTTTTCTTTTTTCTGCTTCCCTGCTTTTCTTTATACCTTCTTTACAAGCCGTAAAAGGCCTCTCGGAGAATGGAGAAATTTTAGATTTATCTAACATTTGCATAACTGCTCAAAAAGGGGTGAAGAGCCGAAGCCCAGGAGGGTGGAAAAAGCCTGGGCGCTCAGTAGATGAAATCGTAGAAGAGTATATAGAACCACATAAAGAGCAACTTTCTAAAGTTCAAGTGATTGACTTATCATCGAATAATTTGACAGATGATATTCTCGGTTTTCTTGTAACGTCTTTTAAAGAAAAAAATATATGGGAATTATTTAAGAATGTACAACTGGTTTGTTTGGAAAATAACTGTTTTACAGCAGATATTGCTCCAACTTTAACCCAATTTTTAAACCTTAATAGTGAAGAAAAAGAAGATAAAATTTTTCCCTATATTTCTATTCTTAATACACCCCTTTCTCTCATAAAGGTAAATAAACTTGCTCGCAAAATAAAAGGAATTGATCGTCAAGTTCCCACTTTAATGTCTCACCTCGTTTTTATGAAACAATACTACATTTGGCATGCCGAAAACAGGGTCCAAACTTATCATACAATGATGAAGACCTATGAGTTGCCTTCAAACTGGGCGTCCATTCAAAAAACCTATTACAATTCTGCTCCTTATAAGAATCTTATCGCTTATAGAAATCAACAAGAGCAGAAAAAGTGGGTTAATTTTGTGAGTCAATCTTTAGCGCAGCACTCACCCTTAAGAGAAGAACCTTCGGACATTATTGATAGTGCAACGCAACTAGATACACCAGAAATAGAAAAGCTAGCTGAATTTGTAGGGAACCTTTCTCTTAAAGGCCATTCTCCTCTCTCACCCACAGTAAGTGTTGAATAATGATGAAGCACTTAGCATTATGCCTCTTCTTCATAGGGTCAAGCTTTTGTCCCAATGGAGCGGAAGCCACCAAAGGTATATTTAAAGTTGACCGTTTTGGAGAACTTTCTATTGACGGAAACGAAGTTGATTTTGATCATGTACATTCAAACTTGAGGCGGTTTGAAGAGCACGCTAGTTTAAAAATAGCTCCCGGCAGATCAACAAATAACATTGCGGTTGGAGCCATTACCATTTTTTTTGGAGAGGAAAACGAGAGTTCTTCTAGCAGCATAATAAAAGGAGCCAAAACATTTTACTTAGAAACTTCTTCTCAAGGAGCAGAAAGAAAGCTATTAGTTTTTGAAAGTACTCCAGGCAAAGGAGAAGAAGAAATAAAATGGGAACGTTCAGGACTAGGGTGTTTAGATGGCCATGCAATGATGGTATGTCAGCCTTCTAGTATAAAATCATTGTGTTTTAAAAAAATGCATACGTTTTTTCAGCAAATGTCTTCTGAAGACTATGATGAGCCAGATAGCCCCCTTCACCCTTTAGTGAAAATGAGAGAACCTTTAGGTTTTCTTACAAAGATTGCCGGCACTCTACGTAAAAAGAGAGAAGAGTTATGTAGAACTTTAGCCCCCCTCGGACAACTGGGCGATGCTTATAAAAAATTATTTTACGAAGAATCCGCTCAAGAAGATGAAATACTTGGGTTTGATACCTTTACCATAGAAGAAAATCCACAAGATCACGAAGATGCAACGAATGCAAAAGACTATGTATTTAACAATAATGCTTTGACTGTTGTTAAAGAAATGGAAGGAAAGCTTGAATCTTTAGAGGAAATTTTGTTAAATGCTCCCACTCAATTAGAAGAATTTAAAAAATTATTACAAGAAATAGAAAAAAGTGCAACTAATGTCTATAATAAATGTTGGCATAGCGAGCAAAGATTGTTTCATTTTTTATTGTCTAATTTAACCGAATCAACTCCAACAGATGAAGAAGAAAGCTCAATATCAGGAAGCAGTAGAGATAAACCTCATACTCCTGTCCCTAAACCAGATGAAACGACCTTTAATTGGGATGTTCTAACAAATATTGGGGACGATCTCGCTCCAAAAGTGGTATTTTTTCATATCCATTCGCGTCTCAATTTTTGTGATATGTGTCGATTTACCCTAGCTGATCTTATCCCAAAACTGCTCATGCGCGATGTAACTTCTTTTCCTTCCAATTGGAGGTTAGGAGGTATACTTGGTTCCTATCGTCTCGCTTATGATAAAAGCTCGCTTGATGAAAAATTAGGTACAACACCTTGGCTAGAAGAGCACACTTTTTCTCTTTCTACTCTTGAGAAAAAATTAGAGGAGCATCGTTCAGAGGATGAAATTCCTAGCCTCTATATATGGGAAATGTTGTGAAAGAACTCAATTTTTAAAACGAGTATCCAATCACAATGTGTAAAATAAACAATTACTTTAAGACGTTCTATGGCATCCTTTACGTCTCTACACAGCGAAGGGCATGCTCTCTCGCAGCACTCAACGTTCTCGATGAGACCCCCCAGCGGACACTAAGAAAGAATTAGCAACTGTAATCCTCTTTTATATTGCCATTATGTTAAATCCTGCGTCGATATAGACAACACTTCCCGTGACAAGATGAGCTTCATCACTTACTAAGAATCGCGCATAGGCCCCCACAGACTGAATACAAATGTTTTCATGCTCGGGAGACTTTTGAAGCGCGTGTTGAACGAGGGTTTCAAACTCTGGAATTCCGCTTGCAGCACGGGTTAAAATTGGTCCTGGAGAAAGGGCATTCACACGAATTTTTTTCTCACCCATTTCTGCTGCAAGGTATTTTACGACTCCTTCTAAGGCAGCTTTGACGGGTCCCATGACTCCATAATGTTTCACAACTTTTTCACCACCAAAATAGGTTGTTGTGAGCAAAGCACCTCCATCGACCATGAGAGGTTTTGCTAAACGCGAAAGATGTATAAAAGAGTAGCAAGAAATATCCATAGCTGTTAGGAAACCTTCATGAGAGCAGTCAACCACCTTTCCTTGCAAATCTTCTTTTGGAGCAAAAGCGATCGCATGGAGGAGAAAATCAAGTTTTCCCCAGTTTTGTCTTATCGCCTTAAATAAAGCATCCATTTGCTTATCATTTTGGACATTTAAGGGCATAATAATCTGAGCTTGTACTCTTTCCGCTAAGGGTCGGACATAAGGTTCTGCTTTTTCATTAAGATAAGTTATTGCCAGTTTAGCTCCTGCTTCATGAAAGGCTTTAGCACATCCCCAAGCAATAGAATCTTCATTAGCAATACCTATGACTAATCCCTTTTTACCTTGTAGAAGTTTCATCATTAAATTCGTATTTAATCCTCAGTTAGCTTATTCTTAAAATTTAAAATTCAACCCTTTCTGTCCTCAAATGAGGTCGAAAGCCCTATAAAAACGGGTGTAGATTAAAGGTACATTAAGTTGCTATTCCTAAGATATATCTTTTTCCATACTGTGCCTAACTCTCTACAATAAGAATATTTTTTAAGAGTAAATTAAAGAAATTCGAGTACAACAGGCGGAAAAGATGAGGACGTAAGATGCAAAGGGTAAAAGACAAGTCAATTATTATCACAGGAGCTGCTTCGGGAATCGGTAAAGCAGCTTCTTTATTATGTGCTCAACACGGCGCAAAAATTGCCGTTGCAGATATTAATGCAGTAGAGGGTAAAAAAGTTGTCAAAGAAATCCAAGATAAAGGTGGCCATGCACAATTTTGGCATTTGAATACGTCAGATGAAAAAGAGGTCCAAAAAGTCTTCAGCGAAGTAAGCAAAGAGTTCGGGAAAATTGATGTTCTTGTTAATAAC
>JAKBAL010000155.1 GCA_021809225.1 Pseudomonadota bacterium
GAAGAGAACTGATTCAGGCCCCTTTTCGATTAATTCAATTCCTGTCTCAACAGGAGCAGGTGATATTAATCTTGTTACGACAGATCTCTTAGGACGGCAGCAAAAAGTGACTATTCCTTATTATGCCTCTAGCTCACTTCTTACACCTGGCCTTCAAGATTTTTCTTATTCTGCAGGATTTTTAAGAAGGGATTTTGGCATTAAAAGTAATGATTATCGGCGGTTTGCTTTTGTGGGTGATCATGCCATAGGAATTACAAATAATTTTACAGGAGAAGCGCGTCTAGAACTTTTAGAAAAACATCAAACCACAGGGTTGGGGGGTAATTATCTTATCTCTCAGTTGGGTGTACTTAATCTTGCAGGGGCTGCAAGCTATAACTCGAGAAGAACAGGAGGACTTGTTGCAACAGGCTTTCAACGACAATCCGCTAAGGGCGTTAACTTTTTAGCGAATATTCAATGGATGTCAAGGAAATTCGTGCAATTAGGAAACTTCCGGATGGGATGTCCACGCTATTTATTGAATACATTTATTGGCTTTAATCCCTACGCCACTGCTTCTTTAGGGGCATCCTTTCTGCGGCAAGAAAATCGTAAAGGATGTAATTTAAGTCTTTTGACCGTTTTTTTCACTCAAGTCATAAGTAGCACGGTTTCTATGAGTGTGTCAGGAATGACCAATGTTAGAGGAAAAAGCAATCAATCTGTTTTCCTCACTTTATCTTATGGAATAAGTGATTCAACAACGTTAAATGCAATTGGAACAGCCCAAAAGAAAGGAAATCAAGGAACTGTTCAACTTACACGCAACCTTCCGATTGGCCCCGGCTATGGATATAACTTATATGCGGCTAATGGTCAGCAGGAAAATTACCAAGCTTCGTTTGCAGCTCAAAACGATATAGGAACTTATACAGCGGCTAGCTCTTATCAAAGCGGTGTTGCTACAGGTCAACTTCAAGCTCAGGGATCTGTTGCATTTCTTAATCGTAGCGCGTACCTCTCTCGGGAACTGGGCGATAGCTTTGCGGTTGTTCAAGTACCTGGATATTCTGATGTTAGAATTTATTATCAAAACCAGTATGTAGGTCGTACGGATGAAGATGGTTCTCTTTTAGTGCCAGGACTACTTCCTTATCAAGTCAATCCGCTTCGTGTTGAATTACAGGATCTTCCGCTTGATGCTCAGATTAAAAGTGCTGAAAAGAATCCAATTCCTTATTATCTGAGTGGTTTAGTCGTCGACTTCCCAATTAAACCATCCTCGAACGCTATCATGAAACTTGTCTTACCATCTGGTGAACCTGTCCCACTTGATGCGATTGTTAAGCTAAACGATACTCAATTTCCTGTGGGACAAAATGGTCTATTATATCTTACGGGATTGCAGGAAAATAATATATTGCATGTCGTCTCTAAAGACGAAAATTATCAATGTGTTGTTGACTATAAAAAGACAGAAGAACCCATCCCAGATTTAGGAGTCGTTCAATGCCAGTAATTAAGAGAGTAACTCTTTTTTTCTTTTTTTTATGTTGCTATTCTCAATTAGCATTCGGTCAAAGCTGCTCTTTGTTAGTTAATTCTCCAACAGTTAACTTTGGTAACTTTAATCCCTTACAGCTTAGCCCGGTAATAGGCGTTAATCAAACGATGACGGTAAGATGTGTAGGAGGAACCGATCCTATTACTTTTGCGCTTACATTAAGTGCAGGCGGAAATAATTCATATGTTCCCTATCGTCAAATGCTTCGAAATGGAGCTGGTCCTGAAGTGCTTAATTATAATTTTTATATTAATTCTTCGCGGACAACAATTTGGGGAGATGGGACAAATTCAACGAGTTTTGTTAATCAAACAACTGGAATTAACTGTCGTAGTAATACCCCCCCCTGCTCTTATATTGCCTATGGTTTAATCCCCGCACCTCAACCCAGGGTAAGTGGAGGATCATATAGTGCAAACATTATAGCAACTTTAACCTATAATCCTTAGGTTATTTCAAGGCTAAGGCATCAATGTTAAAATTCTTAAGTCGTAGGGACTTCTGCCTGTAGCCATTGTAAAAAGCCCGCATTGATGGAATGAACATCAAGCTCGGCGATGTAGTTTGAATAGGAAATGTGTTCAGAAATAAGTTTTTCAATGGGGGCTCTTAGTCCAGTTTTAGTTTTTACCATCAGAACGACCTCTGGTTCTTCCTTGATTTCTCCTTGCCATCGATAGGCGCAGGAAATGGGAAACCAATTGGTGCAAACAGCCAATCGATTTTCGAGCAAGGCATAACTAATGGTCCTCGCTTCTTCTGGAGTATTGAGGGTAATATAATACATTTTCAGGATTTTGTTGGTTACCATGGAAGTTCTTCTCCCTTATAATCATAAAATTTTCCCGATTGGGAAGAGGTTGATGTCGAAATACGTTCGGCCATCGAGCGTACACTTTGGTCAATGGTAAGCCCTTTTGGATCAAAATTGGTAAAAGCGGTCATCACACGACCAGGGTGTAAAATAAGAACGGTGACAGTTGGCATCTCCAGCGCTAATGCGGCCATTCCTGCATTTAAGGTTGTCTTGGAACAACGATATCCATAACGTCCTAAATATTTTTCATTTTTCGTTTGCTGAATGCTTGCGCGTCGACTGCTGATGGCGACAATTTTTTTATCCTGACCAGAAAGTATATTTTCTTTGAGTTCTTGGGTTAAAAGAAGGGGAAAGATTGTGTTTATTGTAAAAGAGCGCTGCATATCTTCGCATTTAAGATCACCAAATTTATTTGCTTTATCCGCAAAATAGCCTGCATTTAAAATGAGGATATCCAGAGGATCATTCTTAAGAACATCTTTGATATGGCGTAAGGCGCTGTCAGGATTTTCAAAGTCAACTTGGATCGGTACCAAGTTGTCACTTTTGATCTTTAAAAGAGCTGTAGATTTTTCTTCTAGGCGGTAGGTGGCATATACTTTATAGCCTTCCTTGAGGTAATGTTTGACAAAACCAAAGCCAATGCCTTGATTTCCTCCTGTTATGAAAACAGAACTGGCAAACACTTCCGTACAAAGCGTTAAGAAAGTAAAAATTGTTATAATGAAAAGTCGCATCTTGTTTCCTTCCCTTTTTTATCCAAGACGAACAACTTGAGACGGAAATTTTAACAATCAATCCTCTTCAAAAGCCATAAAAAAAGAGGCCGAAGCCTCTTTTTTGAATAAAGACATACCTAGCGTTTAGAGAACTGGAAGCTTCGACGGGCTTTTTTATGACCGTATTTTTTCCGCTCTACGACACGTGCATCACGAGTTAAGAATCCTTCTTTCTTTAGAAGGGGACGCAATCCCGGCTCATAGCTGGTAAGAGCTTTGCTAATTCCATGACGTACGGCACCTGCTTGACCAGAAAGCCCACCCCCAGAAACGGTGCACATCACGTCATACTGATCTTGACGATTCACCGCTGTAAAGGGTTGATTCATCAGCATGCGTAAGACGGGACGGGCGAAATAAATCTTGCTTTCCCGACCATTAACGGTGATTTTTCCTGTTCCTGGCTTAATCCATACCCGAGCGATCGCATCTTTTCTTTTGCCCGTTGCATAAGAGCGACCGTGAGCATCAATCTTTGGAGCCGGAAGAGTTTTTTTATCCTCAGCTTCTCTCACGCCATTTTCTTTTTCAGAAAATGCGGATTTTAAAGTATCAAGACTGACCTTTGCCATTATGTGTCACTCCTTTTATTTTTAGGGTTCATTGAGGCCACATCCAACGGTTGCGGGGTTTGCGCTTCATGAGGGTGATTGGGACCAGCATAAATTTTCAACGCGCCCATTTGTTGGCGCCCTAAAGGTCCACGAGTAATCATGCGCTCGACAGCCTTAAAAACAACCCGCTCAGGATACTTTCCTTCAAGAAGCTGCTTCATGCTTCGCTCCTTAATTCCTCCCGGATATCCCGTGTGCCAATAGAATTTCTTATCTTTAAGCTTATTGCCTGTCAGTCGAATTTTCTCGGCATTAATGACAACAATGTAATCTCCGCAATCCATGTGAGGGGTAAATGTTGGTTTGTGCTTACCGCGCAAATATTTTGCTAGAATGGACGCTAACCGCCCTAACACAAGATCCGTGGCATCAACGACATACCACTTTTTATCCACCTCGCTGGCTTTCATCGAGTAGGTTTTCATATCCTTTACTCCATCTTTAAAGAACCAATGATGGGGAATTTTTATCTTTACATCCCTTAATTGTCAAGGAATTTGTTAGAAAAAAGAGTACGGTATTATGTTACCGTACCGATTCTTTAACCCATGTATCGAAAATTTCGTTAGCCTGAGAAATAGGAATCTCTAAAATAACAGGGACGTCATAAGAATGAAGCTCTTGCAATTGTTTCATAGCCTCGGGAACCTTTTCCGGTGTTGTTTTTAGAAGCACAGCTACCTCTTGACTTTCAGCAAGTTGTCCTTCCCAAAAGTAAAAAGACCGTATCGGTCCCAAAAGGTTCATACAAGCTACCAGTCGGCTTTCTAAAAGTTTTTGAGAAACGTGTAGAGCATCTTCTTCTGTTGAAAAGGTGGTGTAGAGTAAGGAAAGTTGAGATATAATCATGACTTTCAAAATGGTCGGAGCGGCGGGATTTGAACCCACGACCCCCACACCCCCAGCGTGGTGCGCTACCAGACTGCGCTACGCTCCGAACCAGAAAACTATAGACAGACGGCAGCCCTTAATCAATGACGAATTTGCTTTAGGTATTTTTCCTAAGCAATATGCCTGGTAACAAATCGAGAGAGAAGGTAAGGCAAGACGATGGTGGGCATTAAGCCATTGTGTTCAGAACAACCAATTATTTGCTCAATTGTCCTTATGAGTTTTGCGGATGTGTCGTCTCAAAAGACGAAGCCTTTTTATATTTACTGTGAAAAGGAAGAAGGCAAAAGGAATGGCCTCGCTTTCTCCACTCCTCCTTGCGGTCCTCGGAAGCCGTACTCCACGCTTCTGAAAGAACAGCCAACACCATATCGAGAGAGAAATCTTTCTCGAAAATTTTCTGCGCTTCTTTGATAAAAGAAAGGGCTTGTTGTGTGTGGATTTTTTCTTGGTTTTTCTTGAGCTGAAGAATTTTTTCCTCAATGAAAATTAACTTATCGTCCATGGAGAAATCCTTTTTTTCTTTCTACGAGGTAGTATACCAGATCTGTAATTATTTTTCAAATCAATTAAGATGAAATATGTAAATTATTAACAACATATAAATAGGGATAATTTAAAAGATAACAAACAAGAAAAAAATGAAGATGAAGGACTAAGCTTGTAGATACTGATAACCATGCTCTTTTGGCATAAAAGCTATGGATTTTAAAATCTTCAGCGCTCTCCGTCAGTCTTTCACATTCTTTATGAAGCCCCGAGACAATTAACTTCGGTCGATCTCCATTGAGTTATCCTTGCCGTCCTTTTGGTGAAGGTAAGTATGAAAAGGAGAGCAAATGATTACAAGTTTTTCTTTCCGGAACATCGATAAAAGTGCTAAAATATCTCTAAGGTTTACGGTGGCTATCCCCATTGAACGTGACGGTTACCTATGGCATCGTCAGGTCTGATGAATATATCATAAGGATTTTCATGAAGATTTTAAGAGTATCTCTTATTTTGCTTTGTCCGTACTTTTTGATGATTTCTTGTAAAGAAGATCCTCAAATTAAAAAGGAAGAATTAAAGCCCGTTCCGGGTTTACGGACGCAGCGTATTGAAAGCTATGCTCCTGTCGTAAAAAAGGTAATTCCCGCCGTCGTTAATATATATGCCTCTCATCATGCTAAGGGAAAATATCCCCTCTCTCCTTTTCTGCA
>JAKBAL010000156.1 GCA_021809225.1 Pseudomonadota bacterium
TGTTTCGACACTGGTTTGGATATACATATCCCCCTTCGCTGTAGATCTTAGAATGGACATTCCTTTGCCCTTAAGACGAAATTGTTTTCCCGATTGAGTTCCTTCAGGAATTTTGACGCGTGATTTATGTCCATCAAGTGCAGGGACTTCGATTTCTCCCCCTAACACAGCTGTGGACATCGAAATAGGAACTTGGCAATAGATATTAGTGCCGTCTCGATGAAAAAACTTATGGGGTTTAATATGCAGAAAAATATAGAGATCTCCAGAGGTGCCCCCTCTCAAGCCGGCTTCTCCTTCGCTAGTAAGACGAATGCGTGCCCCGTCCTCAATACCCGCGGGGATAGAGACAGAAATAACCTTGTCTTTTCTCATTCTTCCTGAACCATGGCATGTTTTACAAGGGTCTTTTATAATTTGGCCCAAGCCATGACACGTAGAACAGCTTCTTTCAATGGTAAAAAACCCTTGACGTGCATGGACTTTTCCTTGTCCATGGCAGATGGGACACGTTTCAGGCTTTGTTCCTTTAGCAGTTCCTGCGCCGTGACATGTATCACAGGCTGCATTTGTTGAAATTTTGATGTTTTTCTTAAGACCCTTATAGGCGTCCTCAAGACTAATCTCCATGTTATAACGAAGATCGGCCCCTCGTAAGGAGGCGTCAGCCTGGCGTGTTCGTCCCCCCATAAATTCGCTGAACATTTCATCAAAGATATTGCCAAAGCCAGAAGCCTCAAAGTCAAAGCCGGCAGCGCTTGGACCAGCTCCCATGCCACCTTCAAAGGCGGCATGTCCCATGCGGTCATAGGCGGCGCGTTTTTGCTCATCTTTTAGGATATCGTATGCTTCGTTAATTTCTTTAAACTTTTTTTCAGCTTCCTTGTCCCCTTGATTTTTATCTGGATGATATTTCATCGCGAGTTTACGATAAGCCTTTTTAAGGTCGTCTGCTTTAGCAGAGCGAGACACGCCTAGAAGTTCATAGTAATCTTGTTTTGCCATAAATTAACCAATAGAGTCCTGAGGGTTACTTAGTCTTTTTTCAAAGAGAGGAGTACAATATAATTACAGCTTAATCAAGCACGCCATTGCGTCGTTCATAGAGAACGACGCAATAATTATATTAAATATTCCTTACTCTTTTTTTGTATCATCAACTTCTTCAAAATCCGCATCAACGATATCTTCGGCGTTGGCAGTTGTGGATTCATCCTTAATTTCAGAAGAGGTATCTTCTTCAGCTGCTTCCTGAGATGCTTTATAGAGGGCTTCACCAAGCGCCATAGAGGCTTGAGTGAGAACCTCCATTTTTTGTTGGATAACAGATTTTTCAGGAGAATCAAGTGATTCTCTTAAATCTTTTGCAGCTTCTTCTACTTTTTCGCGATCGGTTGCGTTAATTTTATCCCCATGCTCTTTAAGCGTTTTATCTGTTGTATGGAGCAAAGCTTCAGCATGATTGCGAACTTCCACAAGCTCTCGGCGTTTTTTATCTTCGCTGGCGTGAGCTTCCCCTTCCTTGACCATTTTTTCAATATCTTGGTCAGAAAGACCACCAGAAGCTTCGATGCGTATTTGTTGTTCTTTTCCTGTCGCCTTATCTTTGGCAGAGACATGAACAATACCGTTGGCATCAATATCAAAAGTCACCTCGATTTGTGGGACACCGCGAGGTGCTGAGGGAATTCCCATCAGATCGAATTGACCTAAGATTTTGTTATCTGCTGCCATTTCGCGCTCTCCTTGGAAAACGCGAATTGTAACAGCGGTCTGGTTATCATCAGCCGTTGAGAAAATTTGACTTTTCTTCGTAGGAATCGTTGTATTACGATCAATTAAACGTGTAAAGACACCTCCTAAGGTTTCAATTCCTAAGGAAAGAGGGGTGACATCAAGCAGCAGAACGTCTTTTACTTCTCCGCGTAAGACACCGCCCTGAATGGCAGCACCCAGCGCAACGACCTCATCTGGATTAACGCCACGGTGGGGATCTTTGCCAAAAAATTCTTTTACAATTTCAATAATTTTTGGCATGCGCGTCATACCACCCACCAAAATAACTTCGTCAATCTTCCCAGCAGAAAGCCCTGCGTCCTCAAGAGCCGCTTTACAAGGTTTGATGGTCCTTTGAATGAGGTCATCCACGAGGCTTTCTAGTTTTGCACGAGAAAGCTTAACATTTAAATGCTTAGGCCCAGAGGCATCAGCTGTAATAAAGGGGAGGTTCACATCCGTTTGCAGAGCACTTGACAGCTCAATTTTTGCTTTTTCGGCGGATTCTTTCAAGCGTTGAAGCGCAAGTTTATCCTTGCGGAGATCAATTCCTTGTTCTTTCTTAAACTCATCGGCTAAATAGTCAACAATACGTTGATCAAAATCTTCGCCACCTAAGAAAGTATCTCCATTCGTTGATTTAACTTCGAATACACCATCGCCAATTTCGAGAATCGAAACATCAAAAGTTCCTCCTCCTAAATCATAAACGGCGATGACTTCGCCTTCTTTTTTATCCAAACCATAGGCTAAAGCTGCAGCTGTAGGTTCGTTTATGATACGCAAAACCTCAAGGCCTGCAATTTTTCCTGCATCTTTCGTGGCTTGTCGTTGAGAGTCATTGAAATAAGCGGGAACAGTGATCACAGCTTGCGTTACTTTTTCTCCTAGAAAATTTTCTGCTGTTTCTTTCATTTTTTGCAGGATGAAGGCACTAACCTCACTGGGGCTAGATTTTTTACCTTCGACTTCAATCCAAGCATCTCCATTTCCTCCTTCAACAATTTTATAAGGAACGAGGCCTTTGTCTTTTTGCGTTAGGGGGTCATCATACCTTCGTCCGATAAGACGCTTAATGGCAAAAAGAGTATCTTCAGGATTAGTAACGGCCTGTCTTTTGGCCGCTTGTCCAACAAGTCGTTCGCCCGTGTTTGTAAAGGCAACGATCGAAGGAGTTGTGCGGGCTCCTTCTGCATTTTCGATAACTTTTGCATTCTTGCCATCCATAATGGCGACGCAAGAGTTAGTGGTACCAAGATCAATTCCAATCACTTTACTCATTATTTTCTTCCTTTCGTATCATGAAAACTAAACTTAGGTTATTTGTTCTTATGTGGGGAGCGGATCGGAAGGTTGCAACACCGGGGTTGAATTTTTTCCTTTCGAAACCCCCACAAGAGCAGGGCGTAAAAGTCGACCATTTAATTGATAGCCAGGTTGTAAAACATGCACGATTGTTCCTGCAGGCTGATCTGGATCTTCAACTTCAAACATGGCTTGGTGTAAATGATGGTCAAAGGGCAGGCTTAAGGGATCAATTTTTTCAATGTTATGCTTTTTAAAGGCAGAAAAAAGCTCGTTTTCTGTAATTTTGACTCCTTCAAGCAGGCTGCTCAAAAGATCTTGTGGGTTGTTATATTCCTCAGGGATACTTTCTATAGCCCGTCTTAGATTATCCGCAACAGTTAAAATCTCACGGGAAAAGCCTGTAAGAGCAAACTTGGCTGTTTCTTCTCGTTCGCGTTCTGCCCGCTTACGATAATTCTCAAGTTCGGCAAGCGTTCTTAAGAGTTGATCTTTAAGGTTATCAACTTCAGCGGTAAGCTCTTCTTCTCTAGAAGTTTCAGGAAGTGGTTCTTCATGAGGGCACTCTTCGTTTTCAGGCAGGGTTGTTTCTTGTTCTGTCATTCTTTATCCTATTGTTTTACTAATGAGTTTTGCGGTGTAGTCGACCATTGGGATAATACGATTGTAGTTTAATCGTGTGGGGCCAATAACACCAATTGCTCCCACAATTCTTCCAGAGTCAAGGGAGTAAGATGAGACGATAAGAGAGCACCCAGAAAGTTGAAAAAGGCTACTTTCCGAACCAATAAAAATTTGGACACCATCAGCTGCAATGGAGGCATCAAGTAGGTTTAAAAGTCCTTCCTGAGTATCAAGCGCTTCAAAGAGGGCACGAATGCGATCCAATTCTTCCACATGGCGAACATCTTGTAAAAGATTAGATTGACCGCGAACAATCAATGACGTTGCAGCTCCTTTTCCACCCCATATGGCAAGCCCTTCCTCAACGACTTTTGAGGAGAGGAGATCGAGTTCCGATTTGTTGTCTTCAAGTTCACCTAAAATTTGTATTTTAGCCTCTTTAAGAGTTTTACCTACGAGCCGGTTATTTAAATAATTTCCAGCCTCAATAAGGCTTGAAGGAGGAATTCCAAGAGGGACTTCAATAATTCGGTTTTCGACCACACCGTCTTCAGTGATTAAAACAACCAAGACTCTGCCAGGATTAAGGTTTACAAATTCAATGTGCTTTAAGATAGTATCTTGTTTAGGAGCAAGAACGAGGCCGGCACAACGGCTCAACCCAGAAAGAGTTTTTGTTGCATCTTCAAGCAGGTTTGAAAAACTTTTTCCTTTCAACTTGCATTGGTGATCAATTTCTTTTTGTTCTTGGGGGCTGAGGTCTCCCACTTCCAAGATACCATGAACGAAGAAACGCAAACCGGCTTCTGTCGGCAGGCGTCCAGCAGATGTATGGGGTGCATAAAGGAGTCCTGCAGCTTCTAAATCCGCCATGACATTGCGAATGGTTGCCGGTGATAAAGACATCCCTAGACGAGTAGAGAGGGTTTTGGAACCCACAGGCTCACCCGTTTCAACGTAGGCGTCAACAATGTGGCGAAAAACCTCTCGAGATCGTTTATCTAATTCTTCAAGTTTTGTCATAGTTCTTTCCACCTTGGTTAGAATGTAGTAATGAGTTGAGGCTACGTCAACATTTTGCAGGAGAGTTTTTATGAGATCTTCAAGTCGTCTTCCTGATCAGCTTCGTTCCGTTTCTTTTGAAGTCGGATTTGCCAGACATGCTGAAGGATCATGTTTAACGAAATTTGGAGATACTCATGTGCTGTGTACAGCTTCGATTGAAGAGAAAGTCCCTCCTTTTCTGCGGAATAAGGGAAAAGGGTGGGTGACTGCTGAATATGGGATGTTGCCTCGTTCCACTCATTTTCGCATGGATCGCGAAGCAGCGCGTGGCAAACAAAATGGGAGAACCCAGGAAATTCAACGCTTGATTGGACGGGCTTTACGATCTGTTGTTGATTTAAAAGCCCTTGGAGAAAGACAAGTTATTATTGATTGTGATGTCTTGCAAGCTGATGGCGGAACCCGCACTGCCGCTATTTCAGGGGCCTATATTGCTCTTTATCGTGCTCTGCAAAAGCTTGTGCAAGAAGGAAAACTTGCCACTCTTCCGCTTAGCCATCAGGTTGCTGCTGTTTCGTGTGGCATTGTGGAAGGTGTTTGTGTCCTCGATTTAGATTATGAGGAAGATAGTACGGCTCAAGCAGATGCTAATTTTGTTATGACAGATAGCGGAACGATCATTGAGGTTCAGACAACAGCAGAGGAAAAACCCTTCGAAGAAACGGCTTTCTTTGAAATGATGAAACTTGCTCGTCAAGGAATCGGTGAAATCACAGCCTTACAGAAAAAAGCGCTGGGGGTTGAATAAACAATATAGTAAACCTGAATTTTGGATAAAAAATTTCTTTATATATTTAAAAACAAACAGTTATTTTCATTGCTGTGAGATAAATGAGCATGCATTTTTTCTCAAGTTCTTGGAAGATTTGAACTAAACTGTCAATTTGACCATTGGTAGGCTTTTCTCCATAGGTTTCTTGATAGCGTAAGATATCTTTAGCACAGTGAGTCGCAACCCTTTTAGAAAGCCCATATTTTTGAGATATTTTCTCGGCAATGTCCTTTGTTTGTGCTCTATATTCTTTCAGCTCGCTTTCCACTC
>JAKBAL010000157.1 GCA_021809225.1 Pseudomonadota bacterium
AAACAATCATAATTTTGTTAAAGTTATGAATAGGAGCAAGGTGGTTAATAAAAGAGCGCCCTTCGAGACGTAAGGTATCCCGAAAACAAAAAACACCGGCTAGCTTGTTATCTATGAGGACGATACTTTCCATTCCGGGTTTTGATGGGGGAAGGTGAAGGGCTTGGTCTGGGTATCGAAGAGCTAAGGTTTTACGACTGGTCATCGATATATCTTTGCCATTGATAGTACCAATTAACCCCTGACCTGAGTTTTCCGTGATACGTTTAACATCCAACAGAGAGAGGCCAGATTTTTTCGCAGCATTCATAACGGCTTCTGCTAAGGGATGTTTGGAAAAGCGTTCTAAGCTTGCACTCTGTTGGAGGAGATCTTCTTTTTTAAATCCAGGAAGTGTAAATATTTCTTCTAATTCCGCTTTACCATAGGTGAGCGTGCCTGTCTTATCAAAGATGGCTGTTTTGCAGGTTGGCAGGCGTTCTAAAACCACTGGATCCCTTATAATAATTCCGCGCCTCGCAGAAAGAGAAATGGCACTAATGATCGTAATCGGTATGGCAATAAGCAAAGGGCAGGGCGTTGCTATAACAAGAACTGCTAAAAATCGAACGGGTTCATCGGAAAGGTACCAGGCAAGTAAAGCACTAAAAAGAGCAAACGGGGCAAAAATGGCGCCAAACTGATCACTTAATCGACGAAGTTTAGGGCGTTTTTGTTCCGACTCTTCCATCACCTTCATGATTTTGGCATATCGAGAATCTTGTGGGAGTTGGTCTGCATGAATGACGAGCATGGCGTCCCCATTAATGGCGCCTGAAATCACAGAGACGCCAGGGGCTTTCGATACAAAATAGGGCTCACCTGTAAGGTAAGATTCATCCATGGAACCATGCCCTTCCGCAACAACTCCATCAACGGGACATGTTTCATGAGGGTAGATAACAATATAGTCCCCGACTTGAATCTTACTGATAGAAATCTCTTCAATAGATTGACCATGCTTACGATGGGCAAAAGAGGGCATACGCTTAGCAAGAGCTGCAAGAACCGATGAGGCCTTACCAACGGCATAGGTTTCTAATATTTCCCCACTCGCAATCATAAGAAGAACGATTGTTCCTGCAAGGTATTCGCCCAAATAGGTAGCTGTAATAACGGCCAGTGCTGCTAAAGAATCAGCTCCGAGATCTCGTTGGAAAAGTTTAAATAGGATTTGAAGAATAAGGGGAACGCCACAAATAACTATAGCGATCAAAAGAGGAATATCTGAGGCAGGAACATTGTGTACTTCTTTAAAAGAACCTAGAAGAATTATGAAATGGAGAAAAATAGCTGAGATCAGGATCAAAAGCAGCCATATTTGCCATTTTAAAAGAGGTCGTAAACTTGCCATAAAGAAGTTTCTCATTTTGTTTATGACAGAGATACGGTAAAATTGTTAATATTAAGTTTATTTTTTATTTGTAATTCTTCTCTTGCATAGCATCATCTTAGGAAATCAATTGGCAAGATCATTTGTAATTACTCACGTCACCTCCCTCGCGGTGTCATCTTTGGCAAGAAATGCTAAAATTTTCTTTTAAAATCAAGCACTTCTAGCCAAAGGATGACACAGTGGGTGAGTAGTTAAGATCATTTTATTTACTTAAAAATATTTGATATCCCAAACATTTTTGAAGACTTAGCAGATTCAATAATACTGCCCGCTATTTCTTGAAAATTATTAGGAGCATCCATATGAAAGCTAGTCTCTAATTCCACCTTTTTGCAAAATATACTATCCTTTGTTAATTTTACTGCTTCTCGAAGGAAATCTAAATCTTCTTCTTTTCTAATATTTTTAAATTTAATACATTCTAATTTATACTTTCCCACTTTTGTTTTTTTCTTACTTTTAACAGAAAGTTTAACTTGTTTTTGTGATTCTTCGGTAGGCTTCTTGAGATCTTCAGCTATTACAAACTTTTCAAACTGCTCGTAAAATTTTTCATCATTTGGCATAATTATTGTTAATGTTGACCCCATTTTACCTACAGATCTAGTTTCATGCCGTGAAAGAGGGGAGCCTTGACTTTCTTCCTGAGGTAAATTTTTGGTTTCTTCATTAAAATCAATATGTATTTCTCTACGAACTCTCAATGTTTTTGTGGAACGGAGACTCTTCTCTTGTATGTAAGAATCCTCAACAGTGATACTCACAGCTTTTAAGGACCCTAAAAGCAAAAATCCAGAAACCAGAATGAATGTGGATAAAAATGCTGTTTTCTTCATCACCCTATATTATTCCTCATTTTATTACGACAGACAATAAAAAGCCGATTTATCTTCATAAAATCCTAATATTATGAAAACTAAAACTGATCTACATTCCCAGCCATACGAATGAAAACTTCTGCCCATGTCTTACCATAAGGATAAAAGTCATCTCTTTGTCCACTCTCCCATTTCTTTTTCATCTCTGGCGTATCAATTTTAAAATCGGGGCGGTATTTCATCGTTATTGCTCTCAAGTCCTGATGAAGCTCAGCCATAGAAGGGCGCCCCCAATACCAATAGCCATTATAGATTTTGTAGATTTTTAATCCTGGTTCAAGAACAAATGTGTGAGGAATCATAGGCTTATTCGTTTGATCAGTGTATTCTAAAATCTCAAGATCATTTAAAATGATTCGCTCCTGGTCATATAAGAAGGGCCAATGGGCTCCCACACCTAACCTTAAGTCATTGATCAAAATTAAATTATCACAATTAATAGTTACCATTCGTGTGAAACCAACATCACATTGGGAAGAAAATTGCACCATCTGAGACAGTTGTTGTCTATCTTTCGGACAATATATCCCTCTTCCTAGCATCAGAATCATGGGATCCATCCCTTGAAGAAGGGATAACTTTCGCTTCACATTTGTATGGTCCGGTAACTCAAAGTCTGGAAATATCGCTCCTACCTTTATGTCTTCACGCATGATTAGCTCCCTCATTTTATTTTGTTATACTTCGATTGAGTGTAACACAATTGATTAAAGTCAAAAAGAAATATTCTTTTCAAGAAAAGAAACTTCTTCATGGGTACTGAGCCGACCTAGAATCGAATTGCGGTGAGGGAATCGTCCAAAACGGGCAATAATATCTCTGTGATCAACGGCATACTGAAGAGCTTCTTTGTTTCCGAGAGCTTGAAAAAGATGAATAGATTCTTCTTGGTCTTCAAGGTCTTCGCTATGCTCAAAAGGAAGGTAAAAAAACGTTCTTTGTAGAGATGAAAGCCTGCGATCAAATTCTTTGATTAAACCATCTTTAGCAATCTTAAGAGCAAGGAAGTCAGAAGCAAAGGCTTGAGGTTTTCCACGGTACATATTCCGAGGAAATTGATCTAAAAGAAGAACAAGAGCTAGAGAACCCTCAGGTGTATCGAGAAGGAAATTAAGATTTCCCCGAATGGCCTTCTGATAAGTCAATTCAAATCGGTCCCGAATCTGTTGATCAAGTTCGGGGGTGCTGTGAAACCAAAAATCCTTAGGACATTCATGATTGGGGGAGTCAGACTCCCCAAACCAGAAAGAAAGAATCGTTGAGATAATGGGTGTTGGGCCCATTTAGCCCTCTACACCTTGTGTGGGTTTGTTATTTGCTTTCCATTCATGGATGCCTCCATGATAATCCATAACGTTCGTGTACCCTAACTCTGCAAGGCGTTTTGCAAGGTTTTTGCTTGCGGGACATTGTATCCCTCCACAGTAAACAACGACCAGTCCGTTCTTATTGGGTAAGGTTTTTTCAATCGTTATCTGTTCTGATTCAGCGGGAAGTCTCTGAGCTCCCCTAATAAGTGTGCCATCAAAGTATTTATCTGAACGGGCATCAACAAGACTTAAAGGTACCTTAGAGTTGAGTAAGGCTTCAAGTCCTTGCATATCGATCTCCCCCCCTTGGTGTTGGATGTCTGCTTCCTGATGGGAGGAAGCTTCAACTCCTACGTTATGTGCAAAAATACTAACTGCAAGTGCAATTGCACATGGTTTCAAAATATTCATTGTTTCGACTCCTTTGTAAATTAAATATAAACTTATTTTTACTAAACAAGTTATAGTACATGGTATAGCATGATTTTCTTTAAGATAAAATTTGATTGTTTTAAACAACATGTTTAAAATAACTTAACAAGATAAGAATGCTTATGAATTTTGACATACAAGACCTTCTTCTTTTAGAAATCATTGAACAGAACGGCTCCTTTTCTGCAGCTGCAAGCCTCCTTTATCGTACGCGATCAGCCATCACCCAGCATGTTCAAAAGCTTGAAGATCAACTCGGATTTTTAATTTTCGATCGTACACATTACCGACCTTCTTTGACACATGAAGGTCATCTCTTTCTTGAGCGAGGCCGCCCCCTTCTTAGAAACTTTGAGCAGTTAAAATCAGAAATTCAGCATATTAAGCAAGGATGGGAGTCTGAATTTACGATTGCTATTGATGATGTTCTCCCTATAGAAATTCTTTTTTTTCTGATCGAAGACTTTCGAAAAGTGGCTCCCCATGTGACCATTCGTATTCTTCGTGAGGTTTTAAATGGGTGCTGGGATGCTTTGGCTTCTAATCAAGCGAGTCTCGTGGTAGGAGCCACAGGAGAACCACCTCTTGATCTCATTTGTGGTCAACAAACACTAGGCTCTGTAGAATTCGTTTTTGCTGTTGCGAAGAATCATCCCCTCACTCAATATCCTGCCCCTTTGAGTTCAGAAGATCTTATAGCTTTTCCAAGCATTGTTATCTCTGACACCTCGCAAACTATATCAAAGCGCTCATCAGGGGTTGTTTCACACCAACCAAAAATCATTGTTCCCACAATGGACGCAAAGATTCGAGCTCAAGTTCTTGGATTAGGAACAGGATATCTGCCCCGTCCTCGTATTCTTCCCCTTCTTGAGACAGGCCAATTGGTTGTTCTTGAACTCGCCCATCATGCAAAAAGAAAAGGTCATTTTAATATAGCGTGGCAAGTCAATTCAGCAAGCCCCGTTCTTGCTTGGTTTTTAGAGGCATTAGAGTCTAAAGAAGTGAGGAGACAGTTGTTAGATGGGCCCTCTCGCTAACCGTCACGCAGAATTAGAATTAAATTAGAGTAAACTTGATAAAACAGGAGCAATCCATCTTATGAACCCCTTTTTTGCTAAAGGAGAAACTCCCCCCTATCTCAGCTCACTATTGTAGTATTTAGTGTGATTGGCTATAAAATGAAGACATTTTTACTGAGTTAACAAGATCTTAATATTTTTATATTAAATTAAAGAGGACATTGAATAAAATAAAAGGAAATTCTCATGAAATTTTTTCCAAGTTTAGTTCTCTGCTTAGGATTTTTTTTCTTAAAAGGGCAGGGGGCAGCGGCTCAAATTTCAGAGAATATCCCAACATGTTATCCTCTCAGCGGCCAAGAAGCTTCGAACATATTAGCGCGTTCACAAACGCCGCTTTATGATGGCGATATGGAGTGGGTCATCGATTATGCGGGCCAAGGATTCATTTGTTTAGATTTTTGTTCTCCCGGGGAGTTTCAAGTGAGCGTGGGGATTTTTAAGAATGGGAAATGCACCTATACCATTACCAATGGGGCAGAGGCAGATATGGTTGGAAGAACAACTGAAATTGTTCTGAAACCTGTTCCTAACGAAACTTCCTCAAAGGCTATCTGTCTCAATGGAAAGCGGTGTTCTTAGCTAAATATTAAGAAATGAAGAGTAAAATTCCATGGAATTTAAAGGAAACCTTAAGGAACAGAGACCATGAAAGCA
>JAKBAL010000158.1 GCA_021809225.1 Pseudomonadota bacterium
AACAAAAGCTTCACCAATCATTAACTTTGCCATGTCATTCTTCGCTCCAGTAATAAGGTGCTTTTTATAAGCATTGACATTTTCGTATACAATAGGGAGAATCACAGCACGAGCAATAATTATGATTTTATCATGTTGCTCCTGTGGTGTTAAAAGCCTTAATTTATCTTGATCTTGCTCGTCTAGCCGTATTCCTGCCTTTAACAAAGCTTCTCCTACTCCTTCAAAGCTATTCTTACAACCTAACAATTCAGGGTCTTTTCCCATTTTTAGGTAGTTGATAATAGACTTATTCAGCATAGGAGTATATTCCTCATATTGAAATCCTAATTTAAATCCTGCCCATTCATTAAGCTTTGCATTTTCAAATGTATTAACATACGTCTCAAGAGTTTCTAGGACTATAGAACGCACAACATGCCGTGCTTCACGCATAGCAACTTCAGCAGGATCCTTAAAACGAAAGACTCTAAGCTCATCACCAGCTTCTTCCTCCTCCATTCCCTGCACATGTCCAACACTTAAGCATAAAGCAATCGCTATCCAAAAGATTCTCATCAAAGCATCCCCGCAATAAGTAACTCTTAATCTTTATCGTAGCAAAAAGAACGTAACGATTGCAAGTAAGATTGAATTCGATTGTTCTGAAAGAATATTCATGATTGAGACTACTCTCTTCAATCAACCCTTAGTTTACGTTAGCCAGCCTAACCAATCTCTGGTTTTTGGAAAAAGAGTTTAACCAGACTTAGCTTTCTTTTAAGTGGAGGACTTTTCACTGACTTCTTTGAGTGATTCTTGCGTTACCGGTAAGTTCTTCCATCGAACTGTCGGAAACTTATGCTGCCTTAAGAGATAAGCTTTTTCCTTGCCAATGGGCTTTGCACCAGAGGACACTGTCTTTTGAGTTTCAGAAGAAGGTTTTATGGGTTGCCCCGATTTTTTTTCTAACTCTTCTTTTTCCAAGGCATAAGCACCATAGGAGAACAGCATCACTCCAGAGGCCAATAGAGCTAACCTTATTTTCTTTAACATATTCATACCATTCACCGTAATTTTTACAATATACAATAAAATTTATTATTAATAAATCACTTTTTTAATGTAAACTATGAAAATTTTCAACATTAAATTTGAGCAAATTATTAAACCAACAAGAAAAAATTCTCAAGATATTTCATCTTCCTTCAGTTTCTAATCCTATAAGCTCAAACTCATCCATAAGCTTTTCCTCTGCTGTTAAAAATTTTAGCTCATTTTTTTCATCTAAACCTATGCCTGCTTTTGTTAAAGCTTCTTTGACTCCCTTAAAACTGTCCTGACACCCCAGGTAATTAAGAGTTTTTTCCCCCCTCAAACAATTAATAATAGCTTCGTTTAATTCAATTACAGAGGACGGATCAAATCTTTCACATTGAAAGTTATGAAAGGCTGCATAAAGACCAGAATCTTCCTTTGCATGGGCATTAACAAAGTCTAACACATTGCCTTGTACAATAGGGCGAACGACATCGCGAGTCATTTTCTTGATTTTTTCTTTGTTCTCACTTTCTGTTAAAATTTTTAGAGTGTGTGTTTCCTCATCTAGATATATTCCCGCATTTTTTAAGGCTGCATCTACATCTTGAAAGCTATAATCACAACCGAGATATTCAGGGGCTTTAGTCGCTTTTAAGTATCTAATAATAATGTCATTTAAAGTTTTTTCGCCCTCCTTCTTCATAATAGTCTCTTGAAATGAAGTAAATCGTGACTTGATATCCTTTTTTCTCTCTTGAAGTGAAGCGAGTTCTGTTTTGAGGTTTTCTTTTTTCTTCTGCTGCATTTTGCATTTCTCAATGCGCACTTTAGTAGATTCAATATTTTTATCAATAGATTGAATGCGTATATTAATAAAATCTCCAGCATTTCTTTTAACAACTTGACGAGAAATATGACGCGCCTTTTGCAAAGCCTCTCCGGTCGCGTCTTCCTCCATTCCAACGGCACGTCCAAAACTAAAGAATAAAGCGAGTAGTATATATACTGTTCTCATCAAAACAGTCCTTTCAATAAAGCAGATCTTCTTTTAAAGAGTAGAAAAAAAGTATAATCAAAGCAAGCGAGTTGAAAAAATCCCACGACATCTCTTATTTTCCTATTCCCCCGAAGAGGAGAATTTGTTAAGAGATATTCTTATGAACTCACTTTCTGCTCTTGTTTTTAACATCCTCAAACAAAGAAGTTTCCAGGTTTTTATTGCCTTAGCAATATACATCTTACTGGCAGAAAGTTTACCTCTCCTCGCTCATCCTTTTTTTTATACGGTAAGTTTACTGATTAAAGATGCTCTCATTTGGATGATGCCTCTAACGGTGGGTTTATTCATTGCCTTTGCTGTCCGCTCCTTTGAACGGAAAGCCCCTCTTTTTATCCTTACCATCCTTTTGTTTGAGGGATTTTCAAACTTCACAAGTGTATGGTATGCCTTTGGCTGCGCCTTCTGTGCCGCAGATCAACTTCCTTCCTTTGGCATTACAACTTTATCCAGTGATTTTACAGCCTTATGGCGATTACCATTCGACCGACCAAGTTGGTGGTCTGCCGAGAAAGGAGCCCTTGTCGGTCTTGTTCTGGGGTGCATCAATGCTTTCACCAAGCAACCTCTTCTCACTCAAACCATTGCTCAAGGGAAGGCAATTGTTGAATGGATACTCACCCACGTTTTTGCCCGACTTATCCCTCTTTTTATTCTTGGATTTGCGGTGCAAATATACCAGACAAACTTACTCCATCATGTTTTGACTCACTACGCTCTTTTGGTTCTCTGGCTGGTATTTTTTCTTCTCATTTATCTTTTTGCCTTATTTTTCTTAGGGGCTGGATTTTCTCTCCGCAAAGCAGCAACACACATTAAAAACCTTTTACCTGCAGGGGGAATTTCTCTTACTTCAGGATGTAGCCTCTCTACAATGCCCTGGACAATTGCAGGAACGGCGAAAAATCTTCGCCACCCCTCCTTAGCTCAAGCCATTATTCCAGCCACAACAAATATCCAACAAATTGGCGACTGTATTGCCAACGCTTTTTTATGTTTTCTCATTTATCGTCATTTTTATGGCCAGAATCCGGATTTTGTAACGTGGATCCACTTTAGTTTTATTTTTGTCTTAGCCCGTTTCGCAACAGCTGCTGTACTCGGAGGCGCCATCTTTATTATGCTTCCTATTTACGAAACTTATTTAAATTTTAATTCTGAAATGATTGCCATTATCTTAGCCCTTAACGTTTTTCTAGATCCACTTATTACGAGTTGTAATGTTGTTGCGAATGGAGCCCTGTGTCGAATTTTTGAACAAGTTTGGGATAAGCTTCAAGCTTTCTTGCCCCTCTCACCTCGAAATTCCAGTGAAGTTAAGGCTCTCGAAGGGTAAGAAAGCTAGAAAAAACTCTATTTAAGCCGTTCTTCAGCAATTAAATCTGCCGCTTCACTTGTTGAAATTTGCAGTGTCTCTGCCCTCAGAAAAACATCAAGAAGAGTATCATGAATCCCCTCCACATGATGTCTAACTATTTCTGCATTATAATCGGGCCCTTCATAAGAAACATCTATAAGTCCTCCCGCGTTGACAACATAATCTGGAGCATAAAGAATTTTCATTTTGGCCAAAGTTTCGCCATGATCATGACGCTCAAGCTGGTTATTCGCGGATCCCGCAATAATTTTGCATTTTAATTGTGGAATTGTTTTATCATTTAAAATAGCTCCTAGAGCACAAGGAGCGAATACATCTGCATCCACACTATAAATGTCATCCGGAGACACATACGTCGCATTAAGTTCCTGCGCAACTTTCTCCACGAGGTTGAGATCTATATCTGTGATGATCAACTTGGCCCCTACTTCTGCTAAAAGCTTAGCCAATGAATAACCCACATGACCAAGCCCCTGTATGGCAACCTTAGTTCCTTGCAAAGAGTTTCTTTTAAGACCATAGGTCACCGCAGCTCGAATGCTTTCATACACTCCAATAGCAGTAAATGGAGAAGGGTCACCACTTCCATCCGGCAACCCCACAACATTGAACGTTGTTTCGTGAATAAAGGCCATATCCTCAACAGATGTTCCCACATCCTCACTCACAATATAACATCCCCTCAACCGTTTCATATAATAGCCATTAAGCTGCTCCACACAACGACCAAGAGCTCTAAAAAGCTCTGGTGTTTTATCACGGTGCGAGTCACCAATAATAACTGTTTTCCCCCCACCAAAGGGTAAGTTAGCCATAGCTGCTTTATAGGTCATGGCACGAGAAAGACGCAATGCATCTGTAATGGCTTGTTGCTCATCAACATAGGGCCAAATTCGACACCCTCCTAACGCCGGTCCGCGTTTTGTACTATGAATAGCAATAATAGCTTTGAGTCCCGTTTTCTTATCATAAAAAAAGGTAACTTTCTCGTGATCGTCAAAATCTAAAGCAGAGAAAACAGACACCTCATCCTCCAAAAAATTTTAATTTTTATTAAAAATAAATAATCTACTTTTCTTCTTCAGCTTTGGGAAAAGTTTCAGGAATCAATGGCATAAGGAGAAGAGAAAGCGCAAGACATATAGGGATACTCGCTAAGGCAAATCGGTAATCAGAAATCGTATAAACAGGAATTCCATTATCTTTCATTCCCTCCCAAATCCACTCCAAACACCAGCCAACAAGCGGCTGCAAGACAAGGCCTAACATCATCACAATCATATTCGTAAAACTGATCGCTGTTGCGTTACTTGCATGAGGTGTCAATTGGCACACGGATGAAAAAATAAGGGGCTGTGCTGAAAAAACAACTCCCGCCGCAAAAAGAAGTCCATACATTCCCAAAAGAGGAATGTCTGGAACATAAATAATGACAAAATTGCAGAGAAGAGCCAAAGCCGCCCCTATAATCATAGGAGTTTTACGAACTTTAAAATAATCGGAAAAGAGGGCGACAATGGGCGACCCAAGGCCAACACCAATATAAAACATCGTTGTGATTGACCCTGCTACGGCTCGTTCAATGGTATAAAGCTTCATCAAAAAGGGTACACCCCACAAATCAACAAATGCTAACATCGGCGCATACATAAGAGCTCCATAAAGACCGAGGGCCCAAATTCGATAATCAATAACAATATCCTTAAGACGGATAAAAAGTGTTTTAAGACGTGTATCAACAACGGAAGTCGCCACAAGAGGCCCTTCATCAGGAACATCTTCAACAAAATACCAAAGTCCCATCGTTAGCACCAACCCAATTGGCACAACAACGTAAAGCATCGCTTCTCTCCAGCCTAACGTATCAATTAAAAGGGCGAGAGGAGCCTGCCCCAGAGCCGCCCCAACTTTTCCAGCTAGCAAAGTAAATCCTACAACAAGCGCAAGCCGTTCAGGATGAAACCAACACGTCGCAAGTTTTAAAGCTCCTAGAAAAGCACAAGTTGATCCTGCTCCAATGAGTAATCGACCAAAACAGGCAAGATAAAAAGATCCTGATAACGCAAAGATAACTGTTCCTACAATACAACAGACCATTGCCCCCTTTAAAAGACGAGAGGGACCAAATTTATCCATACCTAAACCAACAGGAATTTGGAGAGATGTATAAGAAATTAAATAAAATGCACTTAGAACACCCAAAGCACAGGCTTCAACAGAAAAATCTCGCATCAGATCATCTGTCATAACCCCCGGTGAATTACGAAGAATAAATTGGTAAAGGTAAAAAAATCCTGCAAAACTCCAAACAAACCAAGCT
>JAKBAL010000159.1 GCA_021809225.1 Pseudomonadota bacterium
GAGTGGCCTGGAGCATTAGCTCCGGGCTACTCGACCGCCTTTTTTTCTGCTCTTCTGCTCTTTTCTGTATCACTGCTACACTGCGTCACTGCCCTTCCCCTTCTTTCAAATCAATTCCAAGGAATAAGCGTATGTTTTGATAGTTTTGAGCAGCCTCTGAATCTGCTTTAAATATTTTTATCAATAAAAGATCATAACGTCGCAAAGATTGTGTAAGAATCCATTTATCTGTTGGATTAATACTGACCTCTTCGGCAACTTCCTGAGATGAAATCTGCTTAAAGTGTGGTTTTAAGATATTGAGAATAGACAGTTTTGTCTCCTCGTTAAGAGAAGTATACTCGCTGTGGTTTAGAACCTCAAGAAAACGTGAAATGATACTTTGCCTAAAGAGAACTTTCCGTTCTTCGCTAGCTTTGACTCTCATCGAGTATGAATAATCCTGTCCATATTCATTGAATTGGACGCGTAGAAAGTAATGATTTATAGATTGCATATGCGTAGAAAGCTCTTTCAAAAGATAGCTCAGAGGATGCACGCCCTGCCGAACTTCATAACATTTTTTTAAAAAAAGGACATCTTGTCTCGAGATAAATCCAAGATTTAAAGCTTCAATTGGGGTATCTTCTTCTAGAATTTCTCCTTCATCTGGGATGGTTGCTTTTAGAAAATCTTCGCTATCAAAACAGTCAAGAACGTAGGCTAATGCATTTATAGCGTCCTCACTTTCTTTAGAAGTGTATGAGAGGTGAAAAAGAGCATCGATATGCTTTGCCTGCATCAACATTTTGGTTGTACCTGGTGCTTGTGTATTTTGGAGAACACGATTACTTAGTTCGCATGCTTCATTAAATAAGGAATGATAAAAATAGACATCAAAAATAGTCTCCACGAGCTCAAGCAAACTTATGTTTTCGGTTCGCATCTTGCTATAAGATAAATATGCATAAGTTTTCTCTCCTAATTCATTGTAAACACTAGATAGTCCTGACTTAAGATTTCTCAATCTCTTTTGATATTCTCTTAGCGATGGTTTATTTTGCTCAGCAAGTTTTTCATTTCCAATTTTTTTTAGAGAAGTATTAGCGGTTACGTTGAAATTAAAAATTTTTGCTGCAACTTTGGCGAAACGTCGAAAAAATGGAATGTTTCTCCCTTTCTCAATTTCTGGATTATATTCACTCATTTGATCTATCCAATAATCTAATTGAGGAAAATAGGCACACCACAATGGATAACCATAGAGAGTGCCCTTGTTGGCCTTCTTCCAGTATTCTCGTAAATCCTCATCTTCCACACCTGCTTCATCTTGAGGTTCATCAATGTCAGTTCTATATTTATTATAATATGCACTCATGATTTTTTTAGACTCTTGGTTTCCGCAGGCTTCCTGAAGACCATGAATAGCAAGGAATTCTTTGAGTTGTTCATCTGTTGTGCTTTTGGCAATTTCTTTTAAAGTAGATTGAAGCTCTTCTGAATTTTGAATAAGCTTTTGCAAGGATGGAAAAAGATAAGAAAAAGTCAAAGGATCATTGGCAATAAAAGAAAAATTGTTCTTAAAATCATCTGGGGTTTTTAAAAGCTCAAGTAAACTTGGTAACAAAATGTCATAGGCATCAGGAACTTCTTCACATAGATCTCTAAGGATTGTGTGGGGTAATGCTTGTTCTTTGATGGCTCTTACGAAAAAGGGAGAAAGTTGGGAAAAAGGATAACGATTACGAAGCTCTAGAAGATAGTCTACTCTCTTTGAGTCCAGTAAAAATAAAAGATCTCCTCCCCAATTGACGGGTGTACCTGACTCTTCTCGCTGATTCGAAACGTTTTTGAGCTCTTGCAGTAAATAAGGGTGGTAGGTATGGAAGATGCGAGGGTAGTTATCAGATAAATGACGCATGCCTCTCACGAGGCCAGCCGGGTCTTGAGCAATAGCTTGGCAAAGGAAAGGTCTAAATTTATCATAATTATAAACTAAATAGTCTTGTCTTCCATTTCCTAATAATTGATGGAGAGCAGCTGACGGTTTTCCGTAACGGAGCAGTTCTGTTAGCTTCTCACACTCTTCTAAGGTTGGATTTTTCCGTGCGTGAAAACTAAGATCTGTGATCCGGTCATATTCTCTATTATATTTGCCTAAAATATCTAAGAATGGAGTCCCGTCTATATAATCCTTCCACAGTGTGCAAACCTTTCGAAGAGTTGCTTGAGTGAGAGGCGGAAACCCTTCAAAAATAGGAACAACCACTTCAATCGGTAAACTATGAATTCCTGTTTCTTCTTTAGACTCGGGGCTGTTTCTTTTATGCTTGGCCCGGACCTTCTGTTTATCGGAACTCCCTGGTTGACCTTCCATTGCAAAAGAAAGATCAGGAGTTACAAGAAATGCAAGTAATGTAAGTGTAAAAATGGAATAATCGCACAATTTTTTAAACATAAATTAAATCCTAACATAATATATAAAATTATAGAATATTTAATGGATGCAAATAAAAAAATCAAGAAAAAAGCGTAACCACCAAGGTGATTCCATACATGTCGCTCTAGGAAATTAGGGGAATACTTTTGTTAAATCACTCTTGGTATGAGAGTATTAAAAGAAATTGACTCTTTCAGAAGATCCCTTACAATAAGGAAACATAAGAAACAGGCAAAAAATGCGCTCTATTCAAATCTCTCCTTCTCTTCTTTCTGCTGATTTTGCTCGTTTAGGTGAGGAAATCAAAGCGATCGAGCCCTTTGCGAATATGATTCACATCGATGTCATGGATGGACATTTTGTGCCTAACATAACCATTGGGGCGCCCGTCATTAAGAGCCTGCGATCATGGACGACGCTTCCCTTTGACGTGCATCTTATGATCTCGCCTGTTGATCCTTTCATCCCATCTTTTATTCATGCAGGAGCAAATATTTTAACAGTCCATCCAGAAGCAGTTCCTGATATTTACCGCACCCTACAAGTCATTAAGGAAAGCGGCTGCAAAGCAGGGGTTGCGCTCAAACCAGAGACACCCGTTGAGGTGGTAAAACCTCTTTTACCCATCGTTGATTTAATCTTAGTCATGACCGTCAGTCCCGGCTTTGGGGGCCAACCTTTCATTGACAGTCAACTCAATAAAATCAAAGAAGTTCGCGCGCTTATTGATGAAGTAGGCCGGGACATTTTATTGGAAGTGGATGGAGGTATTTCCTCCACTACGGCTCCCCTAGTAATTAATGCAGGAGCTGATGTGCTCGTCGCCGGCAATGCCATTTTTAACGGTACCAGAGCCTCTTTTTACGGCCAATCCATTCAAGCTTTAAGAGGAGAAAATGGCTAAAAAACTCTCCCCATCCCAACTTCATCAAGCCCTTAAGAATCTTTCAGGGTGGAAAGAGGGCGCTGAAGGCAAGACAATAACAAAAACCTACACATTTGCTTCCTTCGTGGAAGCCATTTCTTTTATGACCCGCGTTGCATTTTTTATTGAAAAAGAGAATCATCACCCAGAATGGATGAACATATATAATAAAGTTCACGTTACCTTATTAACCCACGATTGTGGAGGAGTGAGCGCAAAAGATATTTCTCTTGCGCTTCACATGGATACGGTTGCTTTTTCCTTTCTTAATCCCTGTATGTCGGATCAATCCGATCTAATTTTCTAATAAGGGCCGTCCAATCCCGAAACCCAAAGTCCGGCTCGAAATCGCGCACGTCCTGGGCAGCTTGCTCACATACTTTTTTAGGAGGGATAATGACTTTCTGTCCTCCTGCAAGCGCTGCACATTGAACTTTACAAGCTTGCTCTAGAAAGTAAGCATAGAGGAAAGCTTCATGAACAGTTGCCCCACACGTTAATGTTCCATGATTTTGCAAAATCATTGCCTTCTTTTGCCCCAAATCTTTGACCAAATTTGCTCCTTGTCGCAGATCATCAAGAGCTAGGGAATCGTAGGTGTGGTAAGCGATTCGATTATAAAAATGAAATGAAAACTGACTTAAGGGAAGGAGACCACAATGCATAGCGGAAATCGCAACGCCTGCCGTTGTATGCAAATGAAAAATGGCATTTACATCCGGACGACTTTTATAAATGTTTCCATGAATCACATAACCAGTTCGATTATATTCGCTTTCCTCGCCCTCTAAAACATCTCCATCTAGTGAAATTCTTAGAAGACTGGATGCGTTGATTTCTTCAAACAGCAATCCAAAAGGGTAAATAAAATAGGAATCAGTCCCCGGAAGACGGGCGGAAAGATGAGTGTAAGTCAAATCATCCATCCTCAGGAAAGCCATAATGCGATAAGCCGCAGCTAAATCCGTGCGGACGCGTTGTTCATTAGAAAGCTCTTGTGTTGGGATAAGGGATAAAATAGTCGTCATAAATTCTCCTCTCTGTAGATATATGTTTATATGTTTTATATTTAAGCACATTAAATAAGTTTTGCTTGGGATGTATCCCTCCCAAGCTCATGTAACTTTAACAGCAATTTTTTTTGATTCAATGAATTTGATGGGGTAAGTTCATTTTTATTTTAATATTTATGATACAGTGTCCCCTTTAGGTCCAAAACGCAGGCTTGGGGCGAATATCAACATGAATGAAATTGGATTTAGGATAATAGCCAACTCCCCCTGCTTTAAGAGAGCAAGCCGCATGACACAGATCTTTAAGAGCCGTGCGTTCCAAGCGCAAATCAATAGCTTTTCCTTGCACATGAAGGCTTTTTTTAGCAACACCTTTGCTTTTTTTGTGGAGGGCTGCGTTGGTTATTTTCGAGCGATACCCGCAAATAACTTGATAAGGATCTTGAGTTCCAAGAGTTGACTGCAATCGATGCAAAACATCGAAAAGACGCGCATCAATTGCGTGTTGTTCGTTATTCCTTCTGTCCCTTAACAGGCGTGCAAGTTGGGCAAGGGCCTTTTCATCGTAGTGACCTTCTCGCCAATAAATGCCTTGAAATTCCTCGCCTGAATGGATGTTATAAAGATCAAGCTTACGAGAGGAAAATCGAGGACCTGTTTTTGAGAGAGTTGAGGACACGAAACTTGGTGTTGCGGCAATGGTCACAAAGGAAGAAGCTAAAAAAAGAAA
Source organism: Pseudomonadota bacterium (assembly GCA_021809225.1). The sequence continues at coordinate 5,088 of JAKBAL010000159.1, forward strand.
TTTTCGCCTTGAGAACGTTACTTCTGACACAAAACCTCTTCATTTCTCTTTAACCGCTTAAGTTTTTAATACAATCCATACCTAGGGATAGCAAGGCAAAAAAATATGGATAGACTTAATGAGCTTGAAAAGAAAAATTAATTTAATTCAATTTTTGAGAATTTCTTCCCCTCGACGTCCCTTAGAAATTCTGGTAGCGTTAAAAAAAATGAGTGGAATAAGATGAAAAAAGTAAGCCTTTTAGTGTATATCTGTTTATTATCCGGGTGTTCTCTCTTCGGAAATGACGAGCCTCTTCCCCTTTATACCTTAAAAAGTAAACCTTTTGAACCCTCACTTGCGCTTTCAGTCCCGCTCGCCATTGAAGTGCCTTTGAGTGAAGCGAGCTTGAATACATCTCGCATCGCCTTAACACCTTCTCCCTATCAAAGAAACTACTTAGCTGATGGTGCGTGGCCGGATCGACTGCCAAAAATTTTTCAAGAGGTCCTTCTTGAAGGATTGAGCCAAAGATGGGGAGAAACGTATGTAAATCGTATGAGCGTAGGTCTTAAAACAAAATATGTATTGCAGTCAGAGATTCAGGATTTTTCTGCTTACGATGTGGACATAAACGCTCCTAAGGTTTATTTGAAGGTCAGCTTTAAACTTATTGATTTCCAAGGCAGACAAGTCCTC
>JAKBAL010000160.1 GCA_021809225.1 Pseudomonadota bacterium
AGCGCGCCCCCCGCGGGGGTGGGGGGCCTGAAAAGCTTACAACTTCCTTACCCTCTTGGGTTAAGAAGATTTTAGGCGCACGACCAACGTTTCCCTTGAGAATGACCTTATTGAGCATAACGAATCTCTCCTTTGTGTTGAAGTGAACGTGCTGCAATGTTCTGTGGTGGCGGTATTGATGGCTGAAAAGAAGAGCTGCTTTCCTCTAAACGCGTTCTAAGATTTCGAACTTTGGGAAAAGTTCTTTTGATTGGAGACAAGAGCTTCAATCGCAAATCTTCAATATGAGAAAGGACTTGTGCGTTCTGACTACCAATCCAAACAAGTCGATCGTCCTCAACCTCTAAGAATCTGGCATGAGTAATGGCTCCCAATTCTCCCAAAGACACAGGATCTCGGGACGAATGAGAAAAGTCCAATTGAGAGCACCACTCTCTCCACACCGGATCCTCAATCGAGGAAAGAACAGCACTTATTTCCTTATTTCTGGCCTCTTCAGAAACCTTTTCTGTTTTTTGATCTACCAGATACCCGTCATCGAAATTGCCTTCCAGCACTTTCAGAAGGTTCGGGGCCCTTCGGGCCCCCCCTGGGGGGCGTAGCCCCCCCGCCTGCGGCGCCCCCGCTGGGGGCGCCGCAGGACCGGCGGGGGGGGAACCCCCCTGCCCCCAAGGGGGTCGCGGGCCTCAACAAAAATCCAATCCAGACTGACCCGCCATTTTCGAGGACCTTGTCCCATCAGGAAAGGAGAATAGGCAACTCGCTCGCAAAAGCTATGCCATTGGGCTAGATCGTTCTCGAAGTACGCAGCAAGGAGGGAATAGATCCTTTGTCGCCGTTCTTCTGTGGGATGGACCGGGGCCCGAAGGGCCCCCCCGGAGCCCTCCGGGCTCGGGGGGGGCCCCCCGAAGGCGGGCCCCCCCTGCGGCGGCCCCCAAGGGGGTCGCGGGCTTGGCTTGTACAGGTATTCCAAATACGGATCGCTTCTTCAAAAAAGTTTTTATCGAGGACCTCGCGCGCGTGCGTTCTCTGCGTGTGCTCTCTGTTTGTTTTCTCTACTGTATTCTCTGTATAGGTATATGAATGTGGCGCCCTTGGCGCCGGCCGCGTGCCCCGAAGGGGGCCGAAGGGGGGGGCTACGCCCCCCGCCGGTCCTGCGGCGCCCCCCCGAAGGGGGGGGCCCGAACCCGAAGGGTTCCGGCGCGGCCAAAATATTATACTTCTCATCCATTACCTTATTTATGTTCCCTCTTCCTTCAAATACAACAGCGGAATGAACATCACGATCGATATTGGTGTCATTTGGCTTCCACTGATTAAGATTTAAAAGTGAGACTGTCCAAATTTCGTCGTTAATAGCTAATCCTGTTAATGGTCCCCTAACAAAACGACTCATATCATCAAGAGGATCTTCCATCTCCATGTAACTACAGGCATTTGTTATAAATAATGACAGAAAAAAGTAAATTTAAAGCTTCTTCCTTTTTTTCTCCCTAAATTATAAGCAGTTTTTTTCTTATATTTTAGAGTATATTATTTTTTATCTTCATCAAAATTAAATGTACTCTTGATTGCTAATATTGATTCGTCTGTAGCCCTCTGTAAGTGACCCTTTGTACGATTTGTAGAACGTAAGGATTTTGGAACGCTCACCTTCTTAATATCGCGAGTTTCTGAAATCCAACCTTGTATAGTCTCTAGCTTTTCATGAGAAAGACGCACTCCAGAATTTCCTTCATTTAACTTCCCTTCTCCAAGGGTATGAACCCCTATTGCATAGGGATATTCCTCTCTCTTAACCCAAACCGACCCTCCGCTCTGGCCTCCATACGTATCCATGTCATAGAATATTCTGTCTGACTCAAACTTCTTTACTCGATAGGACATTGTCCAAAGCTGGTTTAATCCCTTATCTCCTGGATAACCTGTTACATGAACTTCTTCTTTTTGTACGAAAAACGCATCCTTATCTGCAAGCATACTTGCCCATCCTATATTTAATCCAATGGAATGAGCAAAAGTAATAAGTGCAACATCAAAATTCTGATTTTCCTTTTCTATCCACTCTGTTAACGTATATATTTTGACTACTGGAAGTTCTCCCAAAGGAGCGGATAGATCAGTAAGGGCCAAACGAGCAACAATTCTCTTGGCCCATTCATTTGTTTTGTGACTATAAACATTATGACCAGCTGTTAGTATATGATGAGGTCCTTCAATAATCCCTGAACCACCATATTCTCCATCGGAGAAGTGTAAGCTCAGTTGAGCATGATACAAATAAGGCCATTTATCTGGATTTTAAACTCTTGATCTGCCGTCCTGTCCTAGCTTAACCCGCATAAGAAGTTTTTCATAAGGGTTTTCCTGAGGTGTTCCCTTATAAACCATTAAACATTGAGTTGGAGCTTTACTAGGTTTAAAGGGAGCTGTTAAAATTGCATTTCCTCCTTTTATAAGGGCAAAATATCCCTTCTCAGATTACATCGACATTAATGGATAAGAAACATATTTCATTGAATGAGAACTTATGCCTTTTTCGCTTTCCCATTGCACTTGATCGTTCTCCATCGCAAAGATCTTTTGCGATTCAAAAGAAATCAGAAAAATGAGAATCAAAACTAAGTGTCTAAGCATATGAAGATCCCTCCCAGAATTTTTATCTTATGTAATATCTTCTAAGACTTAGAAGATATTTTAGGTGAAGTTACTAGTCAAATGCTATTTTTAATACATCTTAATATGAGAAGCACTTATTGAATGAGTAAAGAAAAAACTCCGACCAATACGAGCACAGCCGGAGTTCTTAAATTAAGTACTTACCGTAGGAGTATTTTTAAAAGACCTGGAATGCTTATGGAAACACTACCTGGTCCTTTGATCTTTTGAAATTCTGTTTCTCTAATTGTTTTGGTTGTATTCTCATTTCTAGTCTCTTTCTTTTTAATCCCAATAGTTTTTGAAGGTGTATTAACTGTGAGATCGTCACCTCCTGCATGAGCAGTATGAGAAATGACACCTGTTATTAAAATTGCTGAAAGAGCTAAAAGACATTTTTTCGTACGAATGATCTCCTTTTGTTTTTTGAATCGATTAAATCTCGTACGAAATATTAACAACCAACAACAAAAACACTGTTTGACAGTATATACTTTAACTTTTTGATTTCGTACGAAATCATCAAGAATTTCAACAATGCCAACTTCTGAAGAATATTTGCCTACAATACGATGCCCCTTATCAGAGATGGCTATGCCGCATTTTTCCAAAACACTTAATGCGTAAGTTGAACAATTATGAATAATCTTACCTTCCCTTTCTTTCGTTCCATCTCCATCCCTTTCCCAGGTAATCTTATGCTTCTCATATAGCTTTATTTAAAGCATACTTTGCTAAATATGCTGGAACTTGCCATTTCAAGAAGTTTCTTCCTGGAAAGCCTTTATATTTTTCATCAAACTCCTCTTTAGTCATATTTGTTGTTATGCTTGGACCTGTCTTGGGGTTATAGAGATGAATCATATTAAAGTGCTTTTTGGATGGAGTATCATCACTTACATCCAAACCTTCAAAAACTATAATTGCATGCCCAAAATCTACTGTAAAACCTTTAATAGGCTTACTTGTCGTAAAATAAAGAGAGACTAACCAATTATCCTTCGTAACTGCTTCATCTCCCATCATCTGCTTAACTTGGGGTAACTGAGATCTAAAACGATACTCAATAAGATCTAGAGGCTTTTTAGAAGAGTTATCTGCTTGTGAAAATATTTTCTTATTTAACTTCTTTCCAGTAGCTGTTTGTACTAGCCGTTCCCAATTGTAAGAACCTAAAGCTGCTGCACAATGAAATATTGTTCCACCATAGTCCCATGTACGCTCTTGCGGATTAGCACCTTTATCAATTAAATATTGAATAATGTCGGCAGAATAATCATAAGCTTCTCTTTTTAGAACAGCCAAATGAAGTGGCGTATATCCATAGTTATCCTGGGTACGAGCATGAATGTCAGCTCCTTGGTCAATTAAGTACTTAGCTGTATCAAATCTTCCATTCGAAATAGCTACATGAAGGGGAGTACGGCCAGAAGCTCTGGGATTTAAGTCAACATTCTTTTTATGAAGTAAAGCTTGAAAAGAATTAAGAGAAAAGTCGAGGGAGAAACCAGAAAGATAATGTAATAATGTTCCGGACCCCACATCCACGCTGTAACATTAGCTCCATTCTCAACTAAAAGTTGAGCAGCTCGTGGTTTATAATTGAGTATAGCTCGTTGCAAAGGCGTAGCTCCATTACCCCCTTCATCTCTTGTATCTATGTTTTCAAATACATTCTTTTGTTGAAGAAAAAACTTCAATTGATCAAGAAAATCATGACGAGCTGCATAGTGGAGAGGAGTTCCCATGTATTTGGCAGACATTGTTATTAAATCAGGAGCAGTCTGTGCTAGGTATTCAATGATAGCTCCATATTTGTTGTTTCTTTCGTTGTTTATATTTTCGGCTCTTTTTGATTGAGCTAGATGTAGAATTGTACGGTCATCATTATCTCTCAAACTTAGACTAGCTCCTTTTTCATGAAGAAACTTTACTAGTTTGAGATGGCCTTCAGAGGTTGCAGTATGAAGTGGAGTAAACCCCTTATACCCTTTAAGATTTTTCCCCTCTTCATATAATTCAATAAGCCTTACTAGAATATCATAATGTCCATGATAAGCGGCTATGTGAAAGGGAGTATCTCCTCCATCATTACGTATGGATAAAAGCTCTTGTAAATTCTGTCTTCCATTTACTAATAAATTTAAGACATCTATATCATTTTTTTCAGCAGCTATGTGTATGGGTGTCCATCCGTGTACATCTTGAAAGTCTGGTAAGTCAGGGCTGCTATTTTGATGGAGAAGATGGGATATTTAACCTAAATTGTGTTTATAAGCAGCTTCATGAAGCTCTGTTGTCTTAGATCTCCCGGTAATTTTTTGGAATTCATTTGTCTCAAAAGGACTAGAAAAGGGAGAAGAAAACCCATAAGGAGTTTTTAGCCCCAAGGAATTACGGCTTAAGGAAGAATATCCATCAAGTTGATCTAAGAAATTATTCTTATGTCTCCCAGCATGAGCTTCACAATAAAATATTATAGCACCCCAGGCTGCAGATGTTATCAGAAATCTTGCATTTTTCATAATGCCTCCTTGCTTTTTAAGGCATTTTATCATGCTATATACTTTTAATTAAGTATCTACTTTTTTCTCGATAATCTCTCAGAACATAAGAAAAATCTAGGAGATCTCTTCAAATATTCTGAGATAACCCTAGATCTTAATGCTTTTCAATATCTCTTTTCCAGTTCTCTTGGGTAACTACCAAAGGTTCCAGATTTACTTGCTTTTTTAGAAAGCATCTCCTACTTTTATTTTGAGTTATGATTTATTTATAAGGTTAATGATATCATGAGAAAAATTCTTTTTTCATACTTAATTTTTATCCTTTCAATCCCTATAGCTTACGCATTTGATGATCAAGAAAGTGGAATTTCAAAGCAAGCCTCTATAAAGGTTCCCACAGATCACGCCAAGAATATTATGGAGAAAATGAAGGAAGAAGAACTGGAACTTAATAGGATGGTAGAGAAAAGACAGCCTGTGAATGCCCAAGCACTGGCTTTAATAGAACGGAAAAATAAGTTGCGTAACAAGCTTGTCAAAAAACATAAAGAAAAATCACAAGAGGCAATGAAGCAACTTGAA
>JAKBAL010000161.1 GCA_021809225.1 Pseudomonadota bacterium
CTGATGGAAAACCCGACATTGAAAATATTTCAAGTGATGCTTTAACGGTTCCCATCGGTCTTGTCATGATTGTTCAGCCTTCTGTAAATTTACAGACCGGTGAAATTACAATGACACTCCGACCGACGATATCTCGCGTTCAGAAGGAAGTGGAAGATCCAGCCGTAGCTATTAAGTCACATCAAAAGGTTAAATCTACTGTTCCTGTCGTTCAAGTACGCGAACTTGATTCTGTGTTGAAGATAAAGTCAGGACAAGTGTTGGTTATGGGCGGGTTGATGGAAGATCGATCAAGTAATGTAAATGCGTCTGTGCCTGTTATCGATATGATCCCTTTGCTCGGAGAACTTGTAAAAGGAAAAGATGATGATCGAAAAGTGACAGAGCTTGTCATTTTTCTTACGGCTCGTATTGTTGAAGATTCGTATATAACGGAAGCTGATGAAAGGATATATAACACATACGTTGAAGATCCTCGGCCCTTGCGATTTTAAAGATAATCTGTAAAATGCACTTAAATTTTAGAAAGGAATGCAGGATGAAACTTCAATCCTACTTAATTCGTATGAGCTTAAGTATTGTTGCAATGATTGGCGTAGGCTTGTTTTTTACCTCTACCTTATGGGCTATTTTCCTTAGTAACCCAAGACTTAATGCACTGATTATAGCCCTAACTTTTGGAGGTATAGCCTATGCTTTTTATCAGCTTTTTCGCTTGAAAAATGATTGTGAAGTTCTTGAGGATTTAAAACAAGGCCAATGGAGTTTTTCAACTCATCCAAAAGGCTATTTTTTAGATACGATTATTTCTTTTATTTCTCAGAAAAAAACAACTTTAGATCCTTTGCTGGGAAAAGGATTAGCGGATTCTTTGGCGGATCGATTAGATAATGAACGCGTTTTTCCTCGTTATCTTATTGGGCTTTTGGTATTTTTGGGTCTATTGGGAACTTTTTGGGGTCTTTCTCAGACCATTACATCGATTGCTCATCTCATTCAAAATATGCCCTCAGATGAGGCGGGCTCTGCCAATTTTTTTAGCTTGTTGAAGGAAAGTCTTCACAGTCCTTTAGCTGGTATGGGAACAGCCTTCAGCTCTTCTCTTTTTGGTTTAGGGGGATCTCTTTTGGTTGGTTTTTTAGAGCTTCAAGTTGGGCATGCCTATGGACGGTTTTTAAATGAAGCTGATCTTTATCTTACGACATGCTCCTATTCGAAGGATAAAGACGTAGCGATTGCGTCCGCTCCCTTAGGTTATCTCCAAGCTCTTTTGACACGCAATGTAGAATGTATAGATCATTTGACACAAGCTGTTGAAAAATCAGAGAAAAATGACAGACAAACGGCTTTTTTACTTGATAAACTTCTTCATTCACTTTCTATCATTTCTGAAAAAAGTAAAACTCAACATAGTTTAATGATAAAGCTTGCAGAGGGGCAAATTGACTTACACAGTAAATTTGCAGCTCTCTCCCTTGGATCTGATGAAGAAAGCCATAAATATCTTTACAAAATTGAGCAAGCCCTTGTTCAGTCTCTCCAAAATCAACGGGATGATCGAGATGAACTTTTAAGAAAGCTAAAAGAAGAAATGCGTCTTATAGCTCGGACCATTGCAAATCTTGGTGAACGTGAATAGTAAATAGGCTAGGTTAATTTAAGAACGAGGAAGGCTTTTCTCTTTTTGAAATACCATGTAAGCACATTTTTTCCCACGTGAGAGGGCTTTTTGTTCGTAACGGGTCTTTGGCCACGAAGGAGGGCGATCTTTCCAGGTTAAAGGGTCTATTGAAGGGGGGCCTTCATAAAGGATGAGGCCAGGATATCCATAAAGAATGTTTTGAATTTGTTGAACATAGGAGATGTCATCACTGGCAATATGTAAGAAGGCTCCTGCTTTAAGGGTGCACATAAGTTGCCCTATGAAGTCATGAGTGATAAGGCGACGCTGATGGTGGCGTTTTTTGGGCCAAGGATCAGGAAAGAGGATAAACGCTCGCTCAAAATAGAGTGGGGGAATCTTCTCTAACAAATACCGAACATCTTCATGCCAGATTCTAACGCGATTGTAATCTGTAGGAGAGAGAGAGGCTAAGAGGTTGGTGACTCCATTTATAAAAGGCTCACATCCAATCATAGCAACGGTGGGATTTTGAGCAAGCTGCTCAAGCATATGCTCTCCACTCCCAAATCCAATTTCAAGCCAAATTTCAGAAAAATTTTCTTTAAAAATCTTTTCCTCTGTCTCTATCTTTACAAGAGGAAGAAGCTCATCGTAAATTTTTTGGGCATGCTTCCTTAGCTTACGGGATTTTCGTCGACCAAAAGAAGAAATTAGTTTTTTTAGCATTATTTTAGACTTCAAAATATATAATTATATTCACTTAAAAACTTTACACTCACAAAAAGGCTCCCTTTAGTTCTTCGACTAAATCCAGCTTTTCCCAAGAAAATCCGCCATCGAGGTCGACATCTCGACCAAAATGTCCGTAAGTGGCTGTACGTCTATAAATAGGCTTATGTAAAGCCAGTTTTTTTCGAATTCCGAGAGGAGTTAAATCTACAAGTTCTCGTAAAACGGTTGCTAAACGGTCTTCTGAAATAAGGCCTGTCCCGTGTGTATTTATGTAAAATGAGGTTGGCTCCGTTTGTCCAATGGCATAAGAAAGCTGGAGTGTACATCGCGCAGCAAGTCCTGCAGCAACCACATTTTTTGCCATGTGTCTGGCTATATAAGCACCACTACGATCTATTTTAGTGGGATCTTTTCCTGAAAAAGCGCCTCCCCCATGCGGAGCCATGCCGCCGTATGTATCGGTAGTAATCTTTCGGCCTGTAAGGCCAGTATCACTTGCTGGCCCTCCCATAATAAACTTCCCTTTTGGATTGACAAAAAAAGAAGGCTCCCCACAAAACCAACCCTTAGGGAGGACTTTTTCTACATAAGGATAGATAATAGCTTTTATATCTTCCAAATTTAAGTCTTCTTGATGCTGAACAGACACGACAATAGCGCTTGTTCCAATGGGCTTTCGATCCTCATAATTTACAGAAAACTGGCATTTCCCATCAGGGCCTAATAGGGGGAGAAGGCCCTTTTGTCGATCTTTCGCTAATAGATATAAAAGCTTATTAGCGAAATAAAGAGGACTCGGCATAAAAGCTTCATTTTCATGGGTTGCATAGCCAAACATAATGCCTTGATCATTGGCACCTTCATTTTGTGTTAGGTTTTTGGTAATGGATTGGGTGTTGAGATTAACCTCCGTATAGACAGTACGCCAATCAAAGTTTGGACCCTCATAACCAATATTACGAATACATTCCCGTACGATTTCATCTACATGCTTACGCGTTAAAGGAGTCGAGCCTGTTATTTCTCCGAATATGTAGATACGCTGAGAACTAACAACAGTCTCAATAGCTGTACGAGAAAAAGGATCTATTTTAAGATAAGCATCTAAAATAGCGTCTGAAATTTGATCGCAGATTTTATCTGAGTGCCCGTCAGAAACTGATTCGCTTGAAAAAATAAAACTATTCATTAGGGTATCTCTTTAAAGAAAAGAGCCACGCAAGACCTAAAGTTCCTGCCATTAAAATTAAAACGATCCAATCTCCCCATCGAGCATACAAGGGTACATAACGTGTGGGAGCCGGAAGTAAAACATCGAGAATTCCTTCTTTGCCAAGTCCTATGCTTCCTATGCTTCGACCGTATGCATCGAAAACAACCGAAATGCCAGAGTTTGAATCACGAACGAGAGGAATTCCCTCTTCAACGGCTCGAAAGCGAGATATTTCAAGGTGTTGATAAGGACCAGCGCTATTCCCGTACCATCCGTCATTTGTTACATTAATCATCCAACCGGGTCGTTTTTGTGTGGGGTTAATGACAGCATGAGGAAAAATGACTTCATAACATACAAGACCGCTAAAAGCAGGAAATCCTTGTGGGAGAGAGATAGATTCAGGCCCTTTCCCCGGTGTAAAATCGAGTGATCCGGCAGTAAGCTTTTTGAGAGTTCCTTTGCCAAAAATAGCGTCGAGCAAGCTTCTAAAAGGCAGATATTCTCCGAAAGGAACAAGGTGAGATTTATCATAGGAGGCAACGATCTGTGCTTGGCTGTTCATCACAAGAAGGCTATTCCAAATTTTAATTGGTTTTTCTTCTGCTGGAGTTCGTCGAAGAGCACCTGTAAATAAGAGAGCTCCTTTCGGTATGGCTTTCGCTATTAACGAGCGATAAAAATCATTCTGCTCTAAAAAAAAGGAAACAGCCGTTTCTGGCCAAATGACAGCTTTGAGAGGAAGAGTGGAAGGTTCAGCAGTTATCTTTAATAGAGTATGAAGATTGACTTCTTGTTGTTTGGGATCCCATTTTAAAACTTGAGTAATATTTGGTTGAACGACTCTTACGGCCAAGGGTGGAGAGTCTATAGAATCAACATGAGTCAGGCGTTCTTTCCCCCATATCCAGCAAAGAATCACAAGAAGGTAAACGCATAAAGCGATGGTTCTTTCAAAAGAGTATTGACTCACGAGATATTGCAACATGATAGCCATAAGAATGATTAAAAGGCTTAGCCCATAGACACCTGTCAAAGAGACGAACTGGGTCATTTCTAGACTAAAAGCTAAGCTGTATCCTAGTAAATTCCAGGGAAATCCTGAAAAGAGATGACCTCTAAACCATTCAACGCCAATCCAGATGCCAGCAAAAGCGAAAGCGGAACTGATTCCAGGATAAGGCCAGAGTTTGGTGATCATGAAAGAGAATCCTGAAAAGATAGCAATAATAGCTGGAAGCCCAAAAAGAGAAAAAGGCATAAGCCACCAAAATGTTTGTAGATCAACGGTTAAAGCGTTGGTAATCCAATACAGTCCAACCGTAAAATGACCTAATCCCCACCACCATCCAAGTACAAATATTTTAGGAAACGAGGTTTTTCGCGTTATTTCTTTATCGAGAATACACCACATTCCACTCATGGTAAGCAGAAAAGCTGGGAAAATAAAAAGAGGAGCAAAAGCTAAAGCTCCAATAGCTCCTAGGATGAAAATAAGTCCCCTTTGTGGCCAGGGCTTAAGAAAAAGTGGGGGAAAGTCCATGAATTCCTATGCGTTTAATGCGTCTTGAGTCAGCTTCGATAATTTCAAATTCAACACCAGAGGGATGAGCGATCAGCTCACCACGTTGGGGTACCCTGTTAGTCAAATGAAGAACAAGTCCGCCAATTGTATCAATATCTTCTTCTTTTTCTTCTTCTGTTCGAAGAGGGCCAATCTTCTCTTCTAAATTCTCAATATCCATGCGTCCATCTACAATTACAATGCCATCGGGTCTCTGAAAGAAATGAAGAGGGGTGCTCATTTGAGCAACGTCTTGAATATCCCCTACAATTTCTTCGACTAAATCACCCATCGTGACAAGGCCATCTATACCGCCATATTCATCGACAACAAGGGCAATTTTTTCTCCTGTTGAGCGCATCTGCAAAAGCAAATCTAGTATGCGCATGGAAGGAGAAATAAAATTGATTTTATGGAGATGATCATGAAGCTTAAAGTTCTTGGCAGTTAGATCAAGGAGATCCCGCAAATGAATATAACCTAAAATTTCATCAAGTGTTTGACGATAGACAGGAAGACGCATGATTTTCTTTGTTTTAAAGGCATTTTTAACGTCA
>JAKBAL010000162.1 GCA_021809225.1 Pseudomonadota bacterium
TTTAATGATGAGCCTCCCGAAAGCTCAGCTCATGCTTCAACAATACCTCATATTTCTGAGATGCCTGATACTCAAGGCAGAATGCCTGGAGCGCCGAATTACGGAAATCCAATGTCAGATGATATGATTTAAGAACGCCGAATTTATCACTCCCCACCTCAAAGCTGGGGTGGGGATACTGCTTCAAGCTTGAAGTGCAACCTTAAGGTAGGCAACTTCAACGGTGAAGTACGAATTTCCATTAAAAGTGTACTCAGAAAATTCTCTAAAATATTCATCCGCCAAAAGCCGCAATCCCGGTTTGAGCACGCCCCAAAATCAGGGTATGAATGTCATAGGTCCCTTCATAGGTATTTACAGATTCAAGATTCATCAAATGACGAATAATATGATATTCATCGCAAATGCTATTTGCGCCGAGCATATCTCGGGCTATGCGAGAAATTTCAAGGGATTTACGGGCATTATTTCGCTTAAGGAGTGAAATAAGTTCAGGCGAACATCGACCTTCATCCTTTAGCCTCCCCATCCGTAAAACACCAAGGGTTGCAAAGGAAATATCCGTTTGCATGTGCACAAGCTTTGCTTGAATCAATTGATTCGCGGCAAGAGGTCGACCAAATTGAGACCTATCTAAAACATATTGTCGTGCCTGATGCCAACAAAATTTAGCCGCTCCCAGAGCTCCCCAAGCGATGCCATAACGCGCCTCATTCAAGCACTCCATGGCTGCTTTTAATCCCACCGCTTTTGGCAAAAGATTTTCGCGCGTCACAACGACATTATTGAGAACAATCTCACCTGTGGGCGAAGCTCTTAGACTAAATTTTCCCCCAATTTTTGGCGCTGTAAGACCTTCCATCCCTTTCTCTAAAAGAAAAGCACGAATGTCTTTCCCTTCTTTGGCCCACACAATAAAAACATCAGCAATCGGACTATGAGTAACCCAGGTTTTAGAACCATTTAACACCCACCCCTTCTCTTGCGCTTTCGCATTCGTTTCCATACCTCTTGGATCAGAACCATGATTGGGTTCGGTTAAACCAAAACACCCAATAAGGTCTCCTTTGGCCAAGGCAGGGAGATATTTTTGCTTCTGTTCTTCATCTCCATATCTATAGATTGCCTGCATGACGAGAGACGATTGGCCTCTAAAATACGCGGCATAAGCTTATCTTGCCCATACCGATGCGCACTATCGCGAATCAGTTTTTCTTCAGAACTCAATTGGTCTTCAAACAAAAATGGATCTTCCCAGTGAAAGAGACTCATGTGTGCCCACCCCCAAAGTGAATCCCTTGGGCTAAAGAAAGATCATAGGAATAGTTGATCGTATTCGTCGCGCAGCGCATATAATTTTTCCAGGCATCACTTCCCGCCTCACGTCCCCCACCCGTTGCTTTTTCTCCACCAAAAGCACCACCAATTTCTGCCCCACTTGGTCCACTATTGACATTTGCGATGCCACAATCACTGCCACAGGCTGAAAGAAAGATTTTGGCTTCTCGTATATCATTGGTAAAAATACAAGAGGCAAGACCTTGGCTGACATCGTTATGCATCTCAAGAGCATCGGCGAAAACACCATAGGGCATGACATAAAGAAGGGGAGCAAAGATTTCTTGACGAACCGCTGTTCCAAGTGCCGCAAAAGAAATTGCTTGCACAGCAAGATCTAAATCAGCAGAAGGTGTCAAGATCATAGCCGCATTCCCGCTAAATTCTAGAAGACAGCGGCCCAACCGGGTAGCTACCGCTGTTCCGACAGCCCTCCCCATGCGAGCACTTCCCGTTGCCGATAGTAAAGGCAGATCCGAATTTTCAGCCAGAATTTTACCGGTCTCTAAGGTCACAAGCCTGCTCAGAGACTCTTTATGTGCACGCAGTTCCTCACCAAACAATCGAACAAGCTCTCCTCTTTGAGGAGAAGGAACAAGGCGCCACACCGCAGATGACTGCGTGGCCTTCATAATTATTTGATTAACATCTTGCGGGCGCGTTTTGTGAACACGTCCCATCTCATGCCCATCAATGGGTGAACGCACAACAAGATTTCCTGACGTGATGTCGGCCACCAACCCCAAGTCCTGAAAAACCTTATCCATGCGCATGTCTCCCAATTTTCAATATACCAGCAATAGGAAAAAAAGCCTAAGAATTTGACTCTAAATGGCCAAAAATACTTATATGTTCATTGTCTTTCAAGATGTTAGATCGAATTGTCAAGATCGCCTCAGGAAAAATGTTTAGCCCCCTGAAGTGACGCAAAGAGAGATTAGGTTCCGCAAAGAAAATTTTGTAAGATATAACTCATAAGATAGCCCTCTTTCTTTGCTCTTAAATTTTGTTCACGGGGGCGTACACAATTTCTTTATGAGATTGGCTCTGATCGATTTATAACTCTAAATCAGCCTTATATTCTTTACAAAAAATAATTAAGAAAAAATAGTATTCTGGATTGCTACGCTCCGCTCGCAATAACAATTTTTTATGTTAAAAAACAATATATTCGTCATTGCACGAAAGAACGAAGCCCCGACAAAGCAATCCAGAAACGTAAACTTAAATGACGTAATCAGCCTTACATCAGTCGCCATGATCCATCGGATTGGCGACAAGCTGTCCCATGAGCTTGTTGCTGTCTTCCCCCAATCACAACCGTTTGGGTATATTCGCGACAACTTAATCCATTATTTTCAAAAGTACGAGTGGGCGTGACAGACCCTGAGTTACCCGAATCAGGATTTCTCCATGTCGCTGTTTTGCCAATAGGACTGCTCTCAAGAGCCATTTGACAATTTCTTTCAGCACGTGCTTTATCGGCTTGGTCAAGTTGTTGACCAATGTATCCGCCTGCGAGTGCACCCGCAACAGCTCCCACAGCTGTCGCAACGACGTTCCCACGACCTTTACCAATCGTTGATCCGGCCCAGGCTCCTAAAGCACCCCCTCCGACAGTTCCAATAGCTTGTTTGGGATTTTCACAGCCTGTCGCAAGACTCGCAACGATAAGGGAAGCCGCAATAACTTTTGTTTTCATCTTCATTTTCCTTTATTAACAATCACATTCATAAGAAAATCAACACTTAAAACCTTATGATCAATAAATAATACTTTGAATATGGCTCTTGATCAATGGGGAGAATGATGTACCTTAGCATTTGACTCTTATGGAATTATCCACGAAGTTTTAGGTAAACAGGTAGAATAAGGTTTTATGAATATCACACCAATCGATCTTCATGATGCACGCATCATTAAATGGGCAAGTTATGCTTCCGTGACCATAGCTGGGCTCTTAATTTTGCTTAAATTCTTTGGCTGGTGGAGCACACACTCCGTAAGTCTTCAAGCTTCACTGATTGATTCTCTGCTCGATGCCTTTGCTTCTTTCGTGAATATGATTGCGGTGTATCATGCCTTAAAACCGGCAGATGCAGAACATCGATTTGGTCATGGGAAGGCCGAATCTTTAGCAGCCTTAGGTCAATCTGCTTTCATTGGAGGATCGTCCCTTTGGCTTTTGTATGAAGCACGCGAGCGATTTATCACCCACGAACCTATTGAATCAACAGGAATTGGTCTTGTGGTCATGGTAGCCGCCATTGTGATAACACTCTTTTTAGTGACTTATCAGCGCTATGTTGTCAAAAAAACGGGATCTCAAGCCATTGCCGCAGACATGCTTCATTATCGGTCTGATCTGCTGATTAATATGGCTGTCATTGTTTCTTTGTTTAGTGCGGAATTTTTCCAAATAAACCTTATTGATCCCATTTTTGGATTGTTTATTGGCGCTTATATCTTTTGGACCGCCTGTCAAATTATGATACAAGCCTTTAACGTTTTGATGGATCGAGAGCTCAAAGATGAAGAAAGAGCCAAAATTATGGACATTCTGAAATCTCACCCTGAAGTTCTCGATGTAAGGGATTTGCGAACCCGCAGCTCTGGGTTACAGCAATTCTTTCAGCTACACTTGGTTATGAAATCAACCCTCTCTCTACAAGAAGCAGATCAGATCGCGGATGAAGTTGAGGCCGAGGTACGAAAGACTTATCCAAAAAGCCAAGTGATGATTCGCCTGGTACCTGAAGTTTTTGAGGAAAAGGACGCTCTTTTATCGCAGCCCTCTCACAAGTCGATCCCTCCAGAATAAGGTATTATTATTTTCATACACAGAGTATCAAAAGACGTTGTATCATTATATCGTCTTGCTTACTTTTATCGTCTCCCCCTAACTGGTTTTTGAGTCACAAGGTTTTGCGTTTCGTCTATCATGAATCTACAATCGATAAGAAATTTACGAAGAGAGCTTATACGACCACCATCAAGTTCGCCCTTGTGTTTATCATGCAGGTGAATAGAGATTTTATTATTTTTAAAAGAAAAGTGTATGCGAGATCCATCCCTATCCTGGGCAACTTTAATGCCCAGTTTTTCAAAAAGGACGTTAACAAACCCAAAGCGTAAAGACTTCAGATAGCATAAGGGTGTTTCCATAAAATATAAAAAATCTGGTTCTAAACTTACTGAAACTCTGTGAGAGAGAGGTTTTATTATAGAACTTTGTTCGAACATTTGTAGTCTTGTGGCAAGACTCGCCGTTGCGTGCTGCGCTTGTTCAATAAGTTCAGGGTGTTTTACAATCATAGAGTCAAGCTCTCCTGCTTTTGCGAAAATTCCAAAGGCACCATCTTGTGATTGGCTCCTCTTTCTGATGTCCGCTAGCCATTTTCGTACAAATGCATAAGGATCTTCAGTTTCCAAATTTTCTTGACCATCCATCACGCTCTGAGGATCGTAAGAGCTTGAAGAGCTTGAAGAGCTTGAAGAGCTTGAAGAGCTTGAAGGCTCACGGCTTCTTATTGGCAGAGTGAGATGAGGGCTTTCTAAACTGTAGGGGCATGGAAACTTGCAGGCTCACTGCTTATAGGTAGGGCCACAAATGACTCTGGACTTTCTATCTCTCTTGGACTGCCATCTATACCTACAGAATTTTGAGCAATTAAAAGCTCGCTTGCCGTTGGAGAGAGAGTATCGACAACAATCTTTTTTACCTCCGCTGTTGCTGATGCTCCAGGCATAGTTTTCGTAGGGGGCCTTTGTTTAGGTTGTCTTTTCCCCTTTTTCTGCTTTTTTATAGGGTGAGAAAGGAGAGATATTCCAGACGAAGATACGTAAGCCTCCTTCTCTAATAAGTCTTTAAGAAGGAGAGCATTCAGAGCTTTTTCTTCAGACGATAAAAAAATTTCATCGGGGGAAGAAGCGGTCGAGAAGACCATATCTAAAGGAGCAAACGCGACTCTTAAGGCATGAGAGAGTTTGGCTGGATTAAGCATCCATCTGTGGGGTCGATAAGTTTCGGGTGACGTTGATAAGTCTATGGACTGTATTGCTTTAATTTTATTTGAATATACTGGTTTGCTTAAAAGAGTTGGATAAAATCTTTGTATTTCTACAATTTCACCTTACAGGGATTCTTTATAAGCTTGAGGTAGAGAAAGCTTTTCTACATCAAGTCGATTGAGTCTATTCAGAATGTTACGTATTTGTCGCCGTTGTATCAAAAACCAATCATTTTCATTTAAATGTACAGAGTAGTTCGCTAACAAACCATCTTTACCGTTTGGCTTAACTTTTAAAAAAAAAGCAAAAAGGGCTTCAATCTG
>JAKBAL010000163.1 GCA_021809225.1 Pseudomonadota bacterium
AAGTTGTCTGGCTTGAGGCTTGCGGGTAAGCTGCAAAGAAGGGTTAGAAAGCCTTTGGCCTTTTCTCGGGGAATTTGACTGGGAATGTGAGATCATTAATTTATCCTCTTCATGATTAATGGGGGAAGCCGCCACTTTTAATTTTTTTAATTCTTTTACCTCATCTTCCAATATGACTTGTGCGTTGCGAATAGAAACAACATCTTCTATTCTTTTTACAAATTCTTCTCTTTTTCTGTCGTTAATGCTTACAGAATATTTAATTAGCAAATCATTTAAATATTTATCAAGCATTTCTTTTTTCGCAATTTTGTCCAGTCCTTTACACTCCATTTCAATAACGCGATCTCTTAGAGCTTTATAAGGATCTGAAACAGCTTCTATGGTTCCTTTTCGCACCGTTAAGGAAGAAGATTTTTGATCATGTTCCAAATGAGGACGCTTTCCTTGATCAGCTCTTGCAGGAGCTCTTGCTAAATGTTTTCTTGCGTCACCTCTTGCTTTTTCTTGATTTTGATGGCCATTTTCCGTTAATACAACTTTCGAAAGATCTCTATGGAAAATAACTTCTGTCCTACTTTGCCTTTTTCCTTTTCTATTTCTTTTCCTTTTCCTTTTTCCTTTCCCTTCTTTTAATTGATTTCCTGAATTATGTGATTCCGTAAGTCTCAGCATAGCTCCATTGGAAATTTGATGGGGAACGGGTTCAACCCTAGCCTTTGGTATTTCATTGTTTGCTGTAACAACGAAAATTAAATCCTCCATTGGTAGATCTTGATCAAAATAAAAACTAAAGAATGTTTTTTTTCGAACTTCTAAATATTCCAATAACACGGAAAGTGTTTGCGTTGCTGTCATCGGATCTATTAAAAGACGATCAAAGTCATTGAGAATAATAAGTGTATTTTTATAAGTTTCTCGTGCTCTTTTTGTTCGCACACTAAAAGTGAATTTTGGATTAGATCGATCTTTAGAGGCTCTTGGGTTTAAAATTTTAAACTGTGTCATTTCATCTTCTTGATTTCCTTCATTTTTACCTATCAACGCTTTAGCAATCATACCAAGATTTGAATTTTGACTTGTAAAACCTTGACCTAGGAGAGCCGATGTTGAGATATCTTGGCTTGATGTGATACTGGTGGTAAAGAAGGGCAGACCTAAATGGTCTGCGATGGCTTCTGCTGCAGTACTTTTTCCCACGCCAGGTTCTCCATAAAAATAAAAAGCTCGTTTAGCTGACGGTTTATTAGAGCGAGAAGAAGCTATAAGTTGTAGAATCATGTTTTCAAATTTGCTTTTTGTTTCATCATCAGAAGAGCATAGTATTTTTTTTGCTTGAGTCGCATTACTTGAGCAACGTGTAAGATTTGAAAAATAAGGTCTATCTGGAATAATCTTTTTTTGAATAGGGAAGCTTAAACAATTTTCCAAGAATTCTTTGATCGAACTTATAGGGGGGAAGAGTCCAGGATTTCTAGCTCCAATTAAAGTTTTTTCAATTTTATTCTGCAATCCTACAGGATAAAAACGCTTTCTTAAGACGTATTCAAACTCTAAGTCAGAAATATTCTCTTGAACAATTTTGTTGATAAGTGACACTTTTTCATTTTTAAGAGTATCCTCCAATCTTTTAAGATCTAGCTCTTGAGTGCTAGGGTCTATAAAACGAGAAAGCGCCTTAGCAGCTACTCCGACACCTTCGACAGGCGCCGCAGCGGGATTTAGAGAGCCAGACAATATTAAGCTTGGTATTGCTAAGAGAACATCCCCAATAGCTCCTATAACGCCTCCAGCTGTGAAAGGTGTTGCTCTTGCTCTGTATTCTCTTAAAATTGCTAGTTCCGCCTCAAGCTTTGGGAAAAAGTTTTGTTCTATACAAACAATTTTCTTTTCAATAAGTAAAGTTAGAATATCTTTTCTGATTTCTTGATCATTCAGAGCTGAAATATTCTCCCACCTTTCGGCTCCATATTTGTTTCTTAACCCCTTTTGATTATATATAGACACATCAAAAGCATCTTCGTAGGGATTTCGACCGGCTTTCAAGGGGAGCTCTATAACTACAAAGCTTAAAAGTACAATATAAAATTTCTTAAGCATTATTTATCCTTTCATTGTATTTTTTATGTTTAGATTGAAATTTTTGACCATCAAATACATAACAAGTATAGTTAAATTATTTTGTTTTTTCTTTTTTACTTAAATCTAGTTTTTTATTAGCCGTATTAACCATAAAAGGTCGGTGGGTAATGATAATTTTCGTCATATCAGGAAGAAATTTTTCAATATTATTTTGAATCATAAGTTCTGTGTTTCTATCTAGAGATGAAGTGCTTTCATCAAAGATACAGATTTTAGGCTTTTTTAGAAAAAGACGCGCAAGAGCGAGTCGTTGCTTTTCTCCACCAGAAAGCTTTAAGCCTCGATCTCCAACAATTGTATGAATTCCATTCGGAAGGTATTTCACGAAATCGAGGAGGCATGCTTGCCTCAAAGCAAGCTCGATTTCTTCAAGGGAGGATTCAGGTCGAACGAAGTGGAGATTATTTTGAATGGTATCATTTAATAAGTAGGTTTCTTGTGGAACCCATCCAATAGTTTCATAAAGGGATAGGAGGGAAAGATGCTTTATATTTGTTTGATTAATAAAGATCTGACCTTCTGTTGGGTCGTATAATCGGAGAAGGAGCTTTGCAAGGGTGGACTTTCCTATACCCGTTGACCCAACAATAAGAAGGGTTTCGCCTGATTCTATTTTAAAAGAGATGTTCTCAAGAATCGTCCTGTCCTTATACTTAAACGAGACATTCTTAAATTCAATCTCAAAAAGCTGTTCAGGAAATGGGTGGGGGTGGAGGGATTCTTTAATGTCACTTTCTGTAAGGAGAATGTCAATAATACCCTTCATATTCAGAAGGGCTTTTTTAATATCTTGTGTGGCTTGGCCTAAAATACTAATGGGGAGAATAAATTGTAGAATGTACCCATTAAAAAGGACAAAATCTCCAACAGTTAGCGTCCCTTTCAGGACTCCTACACCGGTGAAGTAAGTGATTGAAGAGATTCCGAGTCCTAAAATTAAAGATTGTCCTAAACATGTCATGCTGAACTTGGTCATAAAATTGACTTCAGCAGCTTCGCGATTCCTGAGTTCCTTTTCGCAAGTACGGATTGCTAAATCACGCCTCCCAAAAATCTTAACGGCTTCATAGTTGGAAAGCCAATCTGTTACAATCCCATCTGTATTTTTATCCACATCATTAGCGATTTAAAGGTCATGTAAGACGGATTTCATGGATATAAATGTGTAGACAAAAAAAACAACCAAAGTTCCTGAAAGCAACAGCGTATACATAACAGGATAAAGGCTTGAGATCAAAACAAGGACAAATAAAAATTCGAGAACGGTCGGAAGAACGTGGAAAAAGACACCTAAAATAATAGAAGGAACATCTGTTTGAGCTCTTCTAATCACGTTCATTAAGGCTCCTGATTTTTGATCCAGGAAATAGCTCTGAGAAAGCTCAAAGAGATGGGAGAGAACTTCCAATCCGAGAATAAGAGTAATGCGTTGTTCTATTCGATATGTAAAAAGAGCCCTTATATGAAGGGATGCCTGGCTTACCATCCAAATTACGCCATAACCTAATAGAACAAATGTCATAGACACCATTTCAGAAGCCGAAAAAATCTCAATAATCCTTTTTAAAATGAGGGGAGTTGCTATCGTTGAGATAATCCCAATAATGAGAAAGAGAGTCCCGAAACAAAACTGGAGGCGAAGACTCTTATCATCAAACGTTTTGAGGAAAATCGTCCTTATGCATCCCCAATATTGCTTAAAATTTGTCTTCTTGCTCATAGCGGCTTTTCATCCCAATATGATAAAAAGATTTCTATTGAGGCCAAATGAATAAAGGGCCACAGGTGTTTTACATCCCCACTTCCAATGAGGTTTATGGTGCTCTGAAGCCCTTCTTTATCGATTAGGCCTTGCTTTACAAAATGACCCTCTAAGCAAATGGCAAGAACGCGCTCTACGTTACGTTTAACCCCCAATTGAAAGAGTCCTGTGGTTTGTCTTTTATCTCGTCTCCAAACAGTGTCTGTTTTGAAGGTTTCACTGACAGATTTTCGTAGTGGATAACGATCATACCCCTTATCAAAAAGCTCATAGGTTGGGAAAGAAAGGGCAAATTCTACGACTGGCTCATAAAGAAAGGGGTAATAGGTTGGATCGATCTGACTCTCTATGGGTACATGAATAGAAGAAAGTCCTTCATAAACAGCATCAACCTGATCATATTTTCCGGGAAGAATTTTCTTTGGCAAGTGTGCATAGATAGGGTGCACAAAATTCTGTGAAGCTTTTTCACGCACCTCTTGTTTAACCCAAAGAGGAGTTTCATCCATGGTATTTGTGAGGCTTCGTTTTTTACTAGGTTGAGAAAAAACATAAGACCACAAGCTAACTACATTTTCTCTAAGGATAGAGAAAAGAGGATCCCGGTAAAATTGGGCAATATTCTCGAGCTGTCCCTTGTATCCTTTTCCCCCCTTTTCTAGAAGGTAATCAATAGTAGATTTTTTAGAGGGCGGACGCATGAAAATATGATCACTTCCGTGCCCACTGATGAATGTAGAGGCTTCATGAGCGGGAAGATGCTCACTTATAGTTTCCAACCACTTTAAGCTTATGAGTCCGGGAAAGGGCTTATTCGGTTTCAATGGTTGTTTTTGTTGAGAAGAATCAAAGGGAAGAGAATTTGACGCATCAACTTCGATAAGTTCAACCCCCGTTTCTTGACAGACTTTTCGTGCATGAACGAGTTCATTAGAGGATTTCACTTGAGAATGGAAATAATTTAGAGCCTTTAAGGTTTGACCATTTGTCACCAGATCTTTTAAACAGTAAACAAGGGCAGAAGAATCGAGTCCCCCTGAAAGACTCACACATATTGTTTGATAAGGCTCAATCCAGGGTTTTAAAGTGCTTTGGAGGACGCTGACGGCATCTTCTGCCTGTAGTTCTCGGTTCTTATAGGAACGGAGAGGATTCCAAAAGGGGGCCGTCTTTCTCTGATTTTTTTCTATTTTTAAGCTACAGGCAGGAGGAAGCTCAAAAACACTCTTAAAGGGGGTTTGAATTGCACTACTATTGCTATGAATGAGATAGGAACAAAGATACTCCCAATTATATTCCGGCTTTTGATCAAGGATTTTAAAGAGGGTTTCCATATCGGATGAGAACAAGATACTGCCATCGGGGAAAGGATAATAGAAAAAAGGGAGCTGACCTGTGGAATCAACAACAATTTCAAAGTGAGACGTTTTTTTCTCAACATTAATGTAAACATACTTTCCCCAGATCTCATTTAAAGTGGCTTCCGTATTTAAAAGAGAGAGATCTTTAAAAGCTGCTTTACCCAATGCACAAGAACGCTCTTTGTTAAAAGCTCGTCCGATCAAGATTGAAGAATCATTCTCCCAGACCTCATCCATATCTTGCGTATTGGAAAGTTTACCATAACAAAGCGTAAGTACGTCTTTTCGTATGACAGAAGGCGCATCTTGTGTAAAAGACCCAATGGTCTTTGTAAGATTTTCTTCTGTAATTGACAAAGAGTTGAAATTTAAAAAACCAGCGTA
>JAKBAL010000164.1 GCA_021809225.1 Pseudomonadota bacterium
CGGCGCCCCAATGGTGCTGGGGGGCTTCGCCCCCGCCAACCGAAGGTTGGCGCCCCAATGGGGCCGCGGGCCTTGACTTCGGCCAATCATACGGGTGGGGGGATGATAAATAGCCATTGTTAGTATTCTTATTGTTAAAGTAGAGATTAGGTTGTTATTAAAGTTAATATATTTTGAGTTTGTATGTTAATTATTTTTCCTTATTGAGTTGTTAATTTTGTTGTGCAGCAATAAGTCTTAGTCGCTTGCGACAGAGCGCATTATATAGTGTATCAGCGCGCCTTACAAGAACTAAATTCGTTCTTGTCGCGGACTGACTTATAAAAATTGTTTTATTAGTGGACATATAAAAACTGTATTTTAAATAGAAATACTCGGGTAAGTTCTTAAAAATAAGCATGAAGACATCTTGACGACTGAAAGAGAATAGTGTAACTTTGTATAAGTTACATTCTATAATGTGCTGAAAATTTAAATTTTACGGGATGGAGGAGGAAGTATTTTAATGAGGATATCCTCTTTAAATTTCCACGCTATATAAACGTGGACACATGGAAGACGAATCGCTAATTGATGAAAGAATAACACGGCTTAAGAAGAAGAAAGAGCGGCTGCAGACGCAGAAAGCTCTTCTCTTATATAAAGAAGCTCAAAATATTCTCGGAGATAAGTTCTCTTATGAGCTTGTTCTTTCTGTTATCGAGAATTCTTGGAATCCCTCCTCAGATAAACAAAAGGAGGAGTGGCCCAAATCTGCTCCTTAATTTCGCATAATTCCTAAAAAACCAAGAAGAGAATCAAGCCCCCAAATCGAAGAGACTCTAAACAAAGGCTCGAAAGGCGATGTTTCTAGAAGCACGTTCTCTCGAGAGGCAGATTCTCAAACTACAACAGAGAATTCATAAAGCAGAGAGACTCAAAAAAATGAAACAAAGCCTAATCAAAATCTCCTCTGCTTCTCAAAGACGGGCAAGAACCCGCTCTCTTATTCAACTATGAGGACTTTTAGAAAGCGCAGGAACATTAGACGTCTTTGAAATCCCTCTCGGAGTTGATTTGCAAAAAGACGCTACTGTCAAAAATAACATTGCATCTTTGTTTAAAGCCTTTCTTGATATCAACAAAATGGCCACATCACAAGATGTGGATCTTAATCTATGGGCTCAGCAAGGATTAGAATCTCTCAAAGAAAAAGGTTTGTCAGAGGCACGGCCACTGTATAGAAAAAAAGAATTTGAGCTCCTGCAAAATTCGGTAAATCACAATGAGACAAATAGTTTCGACAACAAAGAGAAAAAATGAGGGTGGTTGTTATGTGGCCGCTCCCGCGGCCGGCGCCAAGGGCGCCAAAATCATACTTATGCAAAAAGTCGATGCACATCGATAATTTATCACTAAAAACAAGCGCAACGCATGGAAGTCCCACTCCCACGCGCTGCTAATCAAAATCAAATATATATAGGAGATTCGATCGTGACTAATCTTAATATACACAACTTTCAGTACTTTTTAAATGAACTCCTAAAAAATTTAGATGTTTTGTAAACTCTTTTCGAAAAAGAGTCCATGACTCTTTAAAGTAGGAATGTTTTACATGGTGTTATGGCTAAAATGTGTGAAAATTGGGCAAATCAATTAGAACATGGGCAATAACCAATAAATAAAAGGGCTCAGTAGAAATAAATCTGCTGGGTCCTTATCTTTATAGAAGCGAGGTAAAAAATGAAAAAGCTTTTTATGAATTGTAAAATCCAGACAAAATGTTATAGTAATGTACTTAGCATCCCATGAAAAACATGTCTTCAGATAAAACTTATTCCCTCAACTTCTTAAAATTAATAATTATGAGCTAACAGTATGTAAAAAATAACACCCCGCGGAGATATTGCTTAAAAAAAGATTTTTGGCGTAGAAGAAAATAAAGACTTACTCATTTCTCTTATCAATTCTATTGTGTCAGAGGAAGATAAGGTCAAAAATATTACTTTGCTAAACCCTTATAACTATAAGAGCTTTAAGAAAGATAAACTCTCTATTTTGGATGTTAAAGCTGAAGGAGAGGATGGTAAAAAATTCAATATTGTAATTCAAATCACCGATGAGGCTGATTATGATAAGCGAGCTCTTTATTATTGGGCTTAACTCTATACAAATATGCTCAAAGAAGCAGAAGATTACGGCTCTTTAGCCAAAGCAATCGTCATTCATATCCTTAACTTTACTTCGATTTTAGGGGTTCCTGCCTATCCCAATGTCTTTCATATTATGGTAAAAGAGACGGG
Source organism: Pseudomonadota bacterium (assembly GCA_021809225.1). The sequence continues at coordinate 2,283 of JAKBAL010000164.1, forward strand.
ACTCCTCTATTTCAAAGACCTTGAACTTCATACCATTGAATTAAACAAATTTTTAGAAGACGTAAAAAAAGAACTTAAGGACTTCGTGGGCAAGATAAAAAGTGCCCTGGACATGTGGAGCCTATTTTTATCTCGCCATGATCTCCTTAATAAGGAGAAACTTCCTTAAAAATTGAATGATCCTGCCCTTAAGAAAGCTTTAGGTGTCTTAGAAATTATGAATTTTACGGATGATGAATGGATGGCCTATGAAGATCGTCTCAAGTGGTTTATGATAGAGTCCAATACCTTACGAAAATACGAAGGGAAAGGCTTTGAGAGAGGCCTCGAGGTTGGTATAGCTGAAGGAGAGAGAAAAAAAGCCATAGCCATTTCCAAAAATATGCTTTTTAAAGGTATGGACTTAGAAACCGTATCTTCTATAACAGGACTTTCAGTAGAGGAAATTTCTCAGTTATAAGGATCTTTTAATTTTACCGCCAGAAATTAAAAAAATATATTGATATTATTTCATTTATATGAAATAGAAATGCGTACATGTATAACTCTCTAAAAGGAAAATAAAAATGACTAGCAAAGATGAACAATTAAATATGATGGCTATGTTTACTGAAATTGTTGCGGCTTATGTTTCAAATAATAAAATGGAATCAATGTACCTACCAGCATTTATCAATCTTGTACAACGAAGTTTGCTTTCTCTCCATTCAAAAGAGGCATTTCAATTGAGAGCTGCTTCATAACCTGCAGTGCCTTTAGAAGAATCCATAAAACCAGATTATATCGTTTGCCTTGAAGATGGTCGCCAATTTAAGATGCTTAAGCGCCATTTAAAGACAGCTTATAATATGACTCCTGACCAATATCGGGAACGCTGGAACCTTCCTGCTAATTATCCTAAGGTTGCTCATAACTATACTAAGCGCAGAAGCAATATTGCGAAGAACATTGGTCTCGGCAATAGGAAGCAAAGATCTAAAAAAGACGCAGCTTAGTTTGCTCATAAAGATCATGAAGAGAAATAATAAATGGATAAGGCACATTTAAAGTACGTACTAAACCTGTAAGATATCCATAAATTCAGGATCAATCTAAGAATCCAATGAGGAAGGAAATAATTATTTATTGAGTTTTGTTTTACATTAATAATAAGATTTCAAAAATTTGCCTAGATAAAAAATTTATGTAGCGTTAGATTTTGGCGCCCTTGGCGCCGGCCGCGTTCGCGGCCAAAATAATATGACTTAATTGTGGCGCCCTTGGCGCCGGCCGCGTTCGCGGCCAAAAAGGAGTAAATTATGAAATATTCAAATAAATTTATAATGCTGACTCTTGTTGGAACTTCTTTTTTCACTTTCCCAGCTTGTGCTGGAAAGCACGAACTGCTATTGGGTTAATGGATATGTTTGACACAAGAAACACCTCCAGTATTGCAAAAAAATTTTCTCCTCCTTCTCAATTTTCCTCAGAGAAAAAAATATTTAATAGAAGCATCCTTAATACACATTCATATCGCCCTTTAACTGATATTGCTTCTCAACAAAAACATCCTTTTGTTCGTTATTATTCGACAAGTCATGATGGTCCTTTCTTAGATCCTAAGAATGATGTCGCCTTTAAAAAATTGTTTGCAACTGAAGACCATAAACCTCTTTTAGTTAATTTTTGGGCGCCCTTGGCGCCGGCCAAGGGCGTGCCCCGAAGGGGGCCGAAGGCGCGGCCCCCTAGCCTTCTTAGTGGGCTAGGGGATCGTACCATAAAAAAGTATAATAATAAACAACTGAACAAGTTCCTCACATTAAAGCAGCAAAGCGCACCATTCTTGATGTGAAGTGTACTGATCAAAGAAATTTTCAGTACATTGTAGAAATGCAAAATCGAAAGGTTCCTAATTTTATAAAAAGGTCTCAATTTTATGTTTCCAATGCATATGCTAGTCAATTGGGAGATGCTGTAGATTACCTCGTACTAAAACCAGTTATTTTATTAACTATAGCTAATCATACCTTATTCCCAGTAAAAAATGATTATATTAGCTATCACAAAACGCTTGCCACAACGACACATGAACCCGACTTAGAAGATCTTGCTTATGCTTTTGTTGAACTCCATAAATTTGGCCGCGAACGCGGCCGGCGCCAAGGGCGCCAAAAAGGCAGAACAGGATCTGAAAACAACTGAGGATCAATGGCTATATATGTTCAAAAACTACGATAAAATTAAGACAACTCCCAAATAAATTCCTGATGAAATCCAAGAAGCTTATAAAACGTTAGAGCAGTTTAGTTGGAGCTCGGAGGAGAAAGAAGCTTATGATAGAGCACGTATTTATCTTGATGAGGAATTTGATGCATTACGCGATGCTACAGAAGAAGGAAAAATCTTTAGAGTGGCATTTCGCCCCTTCCCGGAACGGGTCCCGAACCGGCACGCATCCTTACCAGAACTCTGATAAGTCCGCCCGAGAGGTTTGCTCACTCTTCGGATTCTCAAGACGAACCTTCTTCGAACCCCTCATAAAAATCCAACAAAGGAAAGACGCCCAAGACTAAAAAATTACAGATTAGATCGCACTTCGGCGCCTAAAACGTGCCCGTTAGGTCTTAACGTGCAATACTTTCCGTTTTCTCTCGTTCCCCAAATTGAACTAATGACTTTTCTTTCCTGTCGAACCTACAAAGATTACCAATTTGGCCGCTCGCGCGGCCGGCGCCAAAGGCGCCAAAATGCCTCTAAAACCTCCTAGGATCGTCGTACAGAAGCAAAAATGATTTTTATTATAAATCCCACATGAAAATTTTTCCTCTTGTCAGCGGACGTGCATGTGCGTTTGAGAGATATATGATGTTTTTGGCTAAAAATATATTAAAATTCTCAATTCATTATCTTTTTGAAGAAGGCTTCAAGAAACAAGTCTTTTCATTTTTCACTTTTCTCAGTATAGAGGAATTTCTTCATTCTTTCCCAAAGGTTTTGACGAAGTTAATGAATTCATTTTGAATACTTGGCGTAATTAATTTTGAAGAACCTAAACCCGCATAAGCTGAAGCTGAAAGAAATGTAAAAAAGCTAACCAAGAGCAAAAATATCATCCTTCCATTCCTCAAAAACAGATGTTTTTGTTACTCTCCTTTCTTCCTTATTCCTTATACCTATGCTCTTTGCAAATGATCTATCAAAACTTTTCGTACTCCCACCCTATTTTTTTTTGTAGATACTCTAACTCGTTATCTCCAATATCAAAATTTTCTTTAAGAACAAAAAACCTGAGCAAGCTCTGTGTCGACGGCTGCATCCGGCTTTCAGCTTCACTTCTAGCGACAGCTGTGCTCAAATGCCCTGACCTTAAAGAGCTCTCTAT
>JAKBAL010000165.1 GCA_021809225.1 Pseudomonadota bacterium
TCTCTCGATTTTTGCTTTTAGACCTGTGATTTTTCCCTAGAGATGTTTTCTTAGGCTAGAAGTTTAGAAAATAGAATGGGGTTCTGCTTTTTTCATGTGTCTCTCATTTTTTCTTGTGAAATTTTCGCTTTCTCATTTCTCATTGGTGCTTTTACAGGCTCATCGATTTTTGGATTAGTTGTTCTCGGTGGAAGTAGCCTTATCATGTACGCTTTTTTTCAGAGGTTGTATACCGCACTTCCCCTTGTCTGGGGGGCTACCCTTCTAGGAGGCATAACTACCCTACTTTGGGCTTCTTATATTGACGCTTGGTTTGAAACTACTTTTATAGCAGTTTTTTTGGGTCTTCTGAGTGGAGTGATCTGCTATTTTGCAAATGATCGATTCTTTAAAAAATATCAGGTATGAGGGAACATTCTTAGAAGAATCCTGTCTTTTAAAACAAAGTGATGATAAAGACTGCCAAGGATATGAAGGCCAACAAAAAAATAAAGGCTATACGAGATCCAAATGTGAGCGCTTAAAAAAATAGTTGCATATACATTTGGTCCTTCCATTAAAGCTGGGATTGTAAATATCCCAAAATAACTGATAGAATGTCCTCCTAAAACAGATAGAAAGAAACCGGTAAGAGGAAAGCAAAACATAAGGATATAAAGTATCCAAATGTTAGTTTTGCTCAAAATAGCATCCCATCGGGGGGCATTTCCGAAACTTTGGGGAATAGAATTTCGTTCGCGCCACCATAAGCGAAGAAACACAAGAAAAAGTAGTGTTAGCCCAATTTGCTTGTGCCATGCTAAAAGGGCCCAATTCTGATCCGTGGGAGGCATGTCCAGCATAGTGTAAGCAAGGGTGTATTGGACCACAAACAAGAGAAGTATTCCCCAATGAAAAATTTTGGTAATAGCCCCCCATTCCATTCGTGTGTTTGACCATTTCATAGAATATTCTCCCTTTTTTAAATTTAACATTTTGTGCAAAAAGAAGAAAGAGCTCTGTCTCATTAAATGGGTTTTTGTGCCGGAGGCATTTAAAATGAAAAAACAAAAGATCTTTTTTTGTGATTTTATCAACTAAAAATTTTTTATGAAATAATAAAATTGTTTTCTTGACCTCACCATTTCGAATCATGTAATGTAATAAGAGTTAAAGTGAGTGAGAATTGTTGGTTGTTCTAGGAAGCAGAGCATAAATAGAAATACTTATTTTCCGAATAAGGTCTTTGTAGGTGTGGTCTAAAAAATGGAGTGATTAAAGGTGGTCAAGAGGTTTTCCTAAATGGCATTCTCTTATTGCCACTGCTCAGTCTCTCCATGTTCTAGAATTTTTGCTGAAATGATCCTGTTTGTTTTTAGTCGGTTTGTATCAATTCTCGGTGGTGTTATTTCAGCAAATTTACGGGGTTGTTTTATTGAACTCATTTTTAACGTCCCTGCCTCTGAACGAAGAGAGTCATACGGTTCTCTTCGTTTTAGACAAGAGATTAGGGTTCATATTAATTATGTGAGTTTGAGTTTTCTTAGATGTAAAGAGGGTGGCATCATTCCTCAAGGGATGTAAAGAGAAACCCATTGGTGGCAAAAATGTGGAAAAATATATGTAAGGTGACCCCCAACTCTTCGTTTTGGAGGAAAAAAGAAAATAAAGAGTGGAGTTCGTCTCTCTATTGGATTTTAGCCTCAGCGGGATTCAAGAAATTTTTGATTGAGCATTTTGAGGAAGAACAACCTTTTTCAAACGATTTTCCTCTTTCGGAATGGATTCTTCATAAGTACAAAACTGAAGCAGAAGAGGGGATTTCACAGATCTCGGATCCGCTTTGGAAAAGAGTTTGCATTGACGTTCTGAGGGTTTTAGGGCCTGTCGCGTTTAAGGACATGTGGAAAATTAATTTAATAAGCATTTCCCCCGAGCGAAAAAAAGCCTATCTTGCTTGTCCTACCCGCGCTATTGCTGAAGTTACTGAAATTTATCACTTTGTAATTATTGATGCTCTTAAAAAATTCTATCCTTCTCTCTTTTCCTTAGAAATAGAACTAAGTGGAAAGGAGATCAATGGGGTGAAGGAGTTAAGAGCCGGGATAAGCGTTTACGGTCACTTTTCCTAAAGGACAAAAAACCGACACTCACATTATATGGGCATCGGCTTTTGTATTTTGTATCTTAAGCTGCAGCTTTTTTCTGACCCTTTGGATGGGTCCCCAAACCAATGTCTTTGGCAATACTGCTGCGACGTTCTGCATAATTGGGAGCAACCATTGGGTAGTTTGTTGGTAAATTCCAACGTTCCCGATATTGTTCAGGAGTCATGCTATAAGCAGTTTTTAAGTGGCGCTTAAGCATTTTCAATTTACGCCCATCCTCAAGACAAATGATGTAATCTGGCTGGATGGATTCTTCAATAGGTACGGCAGGTTCTGAGCGAGCTGAGAGCAAATATGACTTTCCAGTGCTCAGAGAACATAGGCTCCGATGGATAAGTTGAACAAATGCGGGCAAGTCAGATGACGCCATCGTATTTTTTGAAATGTAAGCTGAAACAATCTCGGCAACAAACGAAGTTAATTCTAACGATTCATTTCTTATGGTCATTTTCATTTTTCCTTTTTTTCAGGGTGTAATCCATACCAGGTCATAAATCAAGGTATTTATTTTTTATAAAACTCAGTTATTAAGCTAAGGGATTAATTCTGTTTGGTGTCCTCTTGTTTTATCTGTTGCCACAATGTTGAAAGTTCCATTGCAGAAGCGGAGTGGAGCGAAAGACCTTTCTCTTTTGCACAAGCCTTAAAACGCATATATCGGTTTCTAAACTTTTTAAGTCCAGAAATAATCGCGTCATCAGGCTCTACATGGCAATGTCGAGCGAGGCAAGAGCAGGCAAGAAATAAATCACCAATTTCCTCCTTTAAAGCTTTGTATTGAAGAGGAGTTGAGGGTTTTTGTAACTCTTCAAGGACCTCTTCAAGTTCTTCTTTTACTTTTCTTGCAGCTGCAAGGGGGGAATCCCAGTCAAAGCCTTCCCGTGCTGCTTCTAGAGAAAAAAAGTAAGCTTCCATCAAAGGTGATGGTGACGAATTCATTAAGGCCCCTTTCCTAAAAACGAAGAGAAGTATTACGTACTAATATTTAATGGGCTTCGTCAAGTCATTAAAAAGATAATAAAATTTAATTAACCTGCACCTTTAAGAGGAAAGATCAAAGTTGATGAAATAGATTCGTTAAAAAAGATTTAAGCTTAATATGGATTTCCATTGACGCAATTATATATAATAACTTAAATAGATAAATTAATTCGCTTTGTTTTTGGCATGTTACCTCTCTATAAGAGGTTCATAAATGATAAAATAATTGATAGGAAGGCTAGAAAACGATGCGGTTTTTTAGTAAGAAAATACTTTTATTTATTGAGCCTTGTTTGTCATCTCACCTGTTGGTGCTTAAAGCCAAAGAGAAGAGATATGACACATTTGTGATTTCAGCTCATTCAAATCAGCGCACATTGCCTGCAGAGATTATCAACGCGTCCTCTTCATTTTTTCAAGTGGATACGAATAATGATGAAGCCGTATTAGACTTGGTCAAGAAAATTTCTCAAAAATTTCATATTGATGGGGTTATTCCAGGAAGTGAGTCTTGTGCTGTCTTAGCAGCAAAGGTGGCGAAATACCTCAAAACGCCAGGACTTACACAAGAAGCGGCCCTTAGAGTTTGCCGAAAAGATCTTATACGGGATGAGTTAAAGGCACACAACGTTCCCATTCCCCTCTATGGCAGAGTGAAAACGAAAGAAGAACTAGAGAAGACCCTCAAAATAATTGGATTTCCTTGCATTCTTAAGGCAATCGATGGTGCAGGCTCGGTGGGAGGGAAAAAAGTTCAAACCCTTGAAGAAGCGTTTCATTTTTTTGAAGCGGTCACTGCTCCCGAAGAAGGTAGTTCTTCGTGGGATGATCGCTTTCTTCAACGATGTGTTCTTGTAGAAGAATATATCCAAGGCAAAGAATACAGTGTTGAAGTGTTTTCAAGAAACAATATTGTGTCCCTTGTCAGCTTTACAGAAAAGGTTTTGTCTCTTGAATTCGATTCTATCAAGGAAAGGCATATTATTCGTTCCGAGATTGAACCAACCCTTCTTGGGAGGATTGAACCCTATTTGAACAAAGTGATCTTGGCTCTTAAGTTAAACCATGGCCTCTTTCATGCGAAAGTTAGGCTTTCGACAAGAGGGCCACTTCTGATGAAAATTGAGATGGGTCCTCCAGAAGCCCACATTCCCAAACTTATCGGATATGCGACCGGCATTGATTATTATGACAATATATTAAGGCTCTTGTCCGGTCAGCCATTTTCTCTTCAGAGAACACGGTACTTAAATGCAGGAATTACATTTTTATATCATTCGAATGTTAATAAATTTTGCACCCATGGGTATTTTAAAACTTTGCGCGATAATTCCTGTGTCATGGAAACAAAGGCTTATTATCGGCAAGAAGATGGGATATCGGATTTCTCTGTTGGAAAAAAGGTTGGTCACGTCATTCTTCTTCATAAAGACTATGAGATTTTGAAACAAAAGATGGCGGAAGTGGAAGCAAATGTCTATCGCCCCTTAAATGGAGTGGGAGAGTAGCAATCACCTTACCCGCGACCATTGATTCCAGTCGTGTGGAACCCATTCAAAATAATATTTCTTATATTTCAAACCTAATGAATAAAATGATAAAAGCGCTATGTGTATAAAATTGAGTTTAAACACCTGCGGCTGTTTTTGAGGACCGTCGCAGGTGTATTTAGAAATAACAACCACAATACCACATTAATAAAATTAAGTACCCCCCAGGTATCTTACTAAAATTAACAACCACTAACACCACAGAAGACTCTTATTAACATTAACAACCACTAGTACCATAAAATTACCACAAGATACTCTATTAGATAAATAACAACTAACACCACAGAAGACTTTTACTAACATTAACACGCACTAACACTACACTCATAAACATAAGTACCACCAAAGACTCTTATTGACATTAACAACAACTAACACCACACTCATAAAATAAAAGGGAGGGCTAACTAGAACAAGTGAAACTATTTCCGGAGAGTTTCACGGGTGCTTTCTACCCCTTAGAGAAAGAAGCGTTTTTTAATTCCGCCTCTTGTCTTCTTTTAAGATTAAAACATACCGTGTTTTAGTTTTCAAGGTTGTTTTTTGAAAAAAGTGAGCTTTTCTATTTATCTGCTTGATTTTAAAGCGAAAATAATTTCCTTAGTGAGCGAGTTTGGCTTTCCTGTCCCAATGCCTACAAAAAAGATTGGGCTGAACTTATCGCTGTCAATTTTCAATAATTTTTCAGCTTCCGCATCGTGAATAGCTCCTGTGGGCCAAGTTAAAAGATCAAGCGAAGTTGCAAGGAGCAAAAATGTTTGTGATTGATGCCCAGCATCAAGCAAAACTTGGCGGTACCCTCTGGAGTGCTCATACTTCCACCAAACTTTTGAAAAATCAGCAACAAAAAAGACACCGAAGGAAAAGCCTTTCACAAAATTCTGATCCACAAGGGAATGGACCAGCTGATCCCTAAAATCTCCTTTTTCGAGGGTATAAAGGCAGTGCTCCTGAGG
>JAKBAL010000166.1 GCA_021809225.1 Pseudomonadota bacterium
CTCCTAAAAAAACAAGCTACCTTACTGAAAACGCAAAGCGGTGGAAAGAAATTTGTCAGCAAGAGTGTTCTGGAATTGACTTTTGTTTCCTGTTTAGCGTATATACCAAGGAGTATTTAAAGGAGATAAGAACGTGAAGCGCACTTTTCAACCCAGTAATCTTGTTCGCAAACGCCGTCATGGTTTTCGGGCGCGAATGGCCACTGTAGGCGGGCGCAAGGTCATTGCTCGTCGTCGGGCTAAAGGACGCGCACGTTTGAGTGCCTAGTCTTCCTTTGGAACGCCTCCGAAAGCGATCAGATTATTTAAAAGTAGGCAAAACAGGAGAACGGTATGTGACTCCTGCTTTTGTTATACAAATTTCTCGGAGAGCTGATAAAGGTTCTTATCGTTATGGCCTTACGGCAAGCCGGAAAGTAGGGGGAGCCGTGGAACGTAATCGTGCAAAAAGGCGACTAAGGGTTCTGATAAAACAGTTTTTAGATCCCATAGGCCATTTCGGCGTTGATTACGTTTTAATTGCCCGTACGGAAATTTTAAAGCGTAGCTTCGCATCTATGGGACAAGAGCTTGAGAAAGCCCTTAATAATTTGCACGAGAAAATTCAATGATAATGCGATTTATATTAAAGCCCCCTATTTATTTTTATCGTGCGGTGATTTCGCCATGGTTGCGGCCCCGCTGTCGTTTTTTACCCACTTGCTCACAGTATGCTCTTGACGCCCTAGATCGTTATGGTCCTTATAAGGGTAGTATTTTAGCCCTCAAAAGGGTGTGCCGGTGTCACCCTTGGGGAGGGCACGGTTTTGATCCTGTTAAGGAAGAATAATCATGAATGATCAGAAAAACTTTATTATCGCTATTGCCTTGGCCATTGGGATTCTTTTTGGATTTCAATACTTTTTTCCGTCAACGCCCTCACAGCCGGCGAGCCAACCTGCAGCTCAAACGAGCCAGCAAACAGTGCCATCTCAGCAAATTGTAGCGCAGAAACCTTTGACTCGAGAAGAATTGCTGAAAGCAACTCCTCATCGTTTGCTTATCCAAAACCAAAGTGTAAAAGGATCACTTAATTTAAAGGGAGCTCTTTTTGATGACCTGACCCTTGTGAACTATCATGAAACCGTTGCGCCTAACAGTCCTGAAATTGTATTTCTTGCCCCTCAAAATAGCTCACAGGCGTATTATGCCTGGCTGGGATGGGCGGGTCCTCAGGGCCTTGTGCCTGATGAAAATACGCTGTGGGAAAGCAATGGGCTTCAACTAACACAGCAAACTCCTGTTACTTTGACGTGGGCTAATGGACAGGGGCTTTTGTTTCATCAAATTATTTCTATTGATGAACATTATATGTTTACCGTCACTCAAAAAGTGACGAATACGGGAACGGTTTCTGTCTCATTAACTCCTCAGGGAACGTTAATTCGCCAAGGTGACCCTAAGTCTTCTGGATTTTTTATTCTGCATGAAGGTCCTGTGGGGGTCTTTGGTGGTAAGCTCTATGATCCGAGCTATGAAGATTTGGCTAAAACAGGTTTGGTGCAAAACCCCAAAGCATTCGGTTGGTTTGGTCTTACGGATAAATATTGGCTTGCTGCCCTGATTCCTGATCCTCAAGCTGAGATTACTTCCTCTTATACCCTCCAAGGAACGGGGAACGCTACTCTTATCACATCCCATTATCAAAGATCTCCTCTGGCACTTGCACCGGGACAAAGCATTGAAGCCACGGACCATTTTTTTGCCGGGGCTAAAATCTTGACGCTTCTGGATGGCTATGAAACAACCCTTGGAATAAATCATTTTGACTTAGCCGTTGATTTTGGGTGGTTTTACTTTCTGACAAAACCCATTTTTTATGCTCTTGAATTTTTAAAAGGCTTTTTAGGTAACTTTGGTCTTGCGATTTTAGCTCTGACCGTTCTGATTAAACTTGTCTTTTTCCCTCTGGCGAACAAATCCTATGAGTCGATGGGAAGAATGAAAAGCTTGCAGCCAGAAATTGAAAAGATCCGTGAGCGGTATAAAGACGATCGTTTGAAAATGAATGAAAAAATCATGGAGCTTTACAAAAAGGAAAAGGTTAATCCCCTCGCGGGCTGCTTGCCAATGGTCATTCAAATTCCTGTGTTTTTTGCTCTTTATAAGGTTCTTTTTGTTTCTATTGAAATGCGGCAAGCGCCGTTTTATGGATGGATTCATGATCTTTCTGCGCCGGATCCCACAACGATTTTTAATCTTTTTGGTCTTATTCCTTGGGATCCCCCCTCTTTCCTGATGATTGGCGTGTGGCCTCTGGTTATGGGTGGAACTATGCTCTTGCAACAAAAGCTTAGCCCTCCACCGGCAGATCCTGTGCAAGCCAAAATGTTTCTTTTGATGCCTATTTTCTTTACCTATCTATTGGCCCAGTTTCCAGCAGGTTTGGTGATTTACTGGGCGTGGAACAACACGTTATCTATTGCGCAACAATGGCTTATTATGAGGCGTGCAGACAAGAAAAGGGCAAAGCATGCTAAGCGAGACGCTGCCTAATATTCAAGAGTTTGCCCGCTGGCTTTTTGCCCAAGAGTGCACGTTTACGGCGGGAGTGGATAAGATGGAAATTCTTCCTTTGCCGACTCTTCCTGAGATCGCTTTTGCGGGACGGTCAAACGTAGGAAAATCAAGTTTGATTAATGCGCTTTTAAATCGGAATAGCCTTGCTCGTGTTTCCCATACTCCTGGACGCACCCAACAGTTGAATTTCTTTCTTTTAGGCAAGCGATTTTATATTGTTGATATGCCTGGTTATGGCTATGCAGCTGTGTCAAAAGCAAAAATTAAAGTTTGGTCGCGACTGATTCAGGATTATTTAAAAGGTCGTGTTCCCTTAAAACGTGTTTTTCTTTTGATTGATAGTCGGCATGGTTTTAAAGTGACGGATGAAGCGGTCATGCAAGAATTGGATCAAGCGGCCGTTTCTTATCAAATTGTGCTGACAAAAGTGGATAAATGTACTCCTGATCATTTGGAAACCATGCAGACAACGATGACTGAAACTCTCAAAAAACATCCTGCGGCTTTCCCCACTTTATTACTCACGAGTTCCCATGAAAATCACGGACTTGCACTTTTGCGAGAAACGATTGCCCAGCTCGTGGGTGAAAATGAAGTTAAAAATCTTAGTTAGGGGACCATTCATGCCCAAAATTGCTTTTCTTTCTTCCTCCTCTCCAGCAGCTCTTCAAACGAAGGGCACCCTTGAAGCTTTATATCCTCCTGTGGATATAACAAAGGCCGATGTGCTGATTGCATTGGGGGGAGATGGATTCATGCTTAAAATGATGCATACCTATCTTGATTCTTCTCTTCCTATTTATGGGATTCATTGTGGAAGTGTTGGTTTTTTGATGAATGACTTTTCCCCAGAAGATTTTTTAAGTCGTCTTGAAAAAGCCAAACCGACAACGCTTCATCCCTTGGAAATGACTATACATCAAAATAGGTCGAGAATAACAACAGCCCTTGCTTTTAATGAAGTTTCTTTATTAAGAGAAACCCGCCAGACGGCTAAAATTCAAATTACGGTTGATGGTGTTGTACGCCTTGAAGAACTGATATGTGACGGCATTCTTGTGTCTACCCCTGCAGGAAGTACAGCGTATAATCTTTCAGCCCACGGCCCCATTATTCCTTTGGATTCACCTCTTCTTGCCCTGACTCCAATCAGTGCTTTTCGACCGCGTCGGTGGAAAGGGGCGCTTTTGCCTGAAACGGCGTCTTTTCTCTTTACGATTCTTGAATCGAACAAACGTCCTGTAAGTGCAGTGGCGGATTTTACTGAAATGCGCGATGTTTCTTCTGTCGCTGTCTGTCAATCAAAAGCGCATGCGGTGACCTTGCTTTTTGATCATGAACATAATCTAGATGAACGAATTCTTCGAGAACAGTTTTTAGGGTAAAGTTACCCCTGAAATCTGAAAATTTGAATAAGGTAATTTTTCGTGAATCTAGACTGATTTATAAGCCTTGCCTTACATGGCTCAGTCTAGGGCTGCCCCAACATAAACTCGGTTTCTAGTAAGTTGAACGTTCTTTTGGGTATTTTTCCTAGTATACGCTTTCTTAATATTTTTAGAATAATTTATAAGTTCTGAAAGAAAATTTTTAGGTGAAGAGTCTATAAATTTCCCCTGTAACAGCATAAAGGAAAATGATCATGGTAAAATTTAAGAAATATGCATTGATTACATCCGTTTTTTTTCTGTCTTTCATAACAGAGTCTCATGCAGATGAAAGTACCCACTCAATAAGAATTTCTGCAATATTTAAGGGATGGAGTAGCAACTTTAACGATGGTGTTGATTTTATGTTGCCTGGGGGTGAGTCTAAGGTAATAGACGTAACTGAAGGGAAGAGATTAAGTATAGATGAGGCCTATACAGGGCAGATAGAGGGAGGAAAAATTTCATATATAATAAGAAGTTTCTATGGAGCAGCTTCACAGGAAGATTCCTGTGAAGGAGACATAACTCTACATAAAGGTGACCTCACCTTAGATGCTATACAATTACAGTTTACTCCCATTGCTGGTGCGGATCCTAAAGAAGAAGGTCCTTGGTTTACTTGTGTAATAGGTAAAAAATATAAATAATTAATACTTTAATTGTTAAATAAAATTTATGGACAAAATGTCGATAATGAAAGTCAAAAAAATATGCCTTGTCACGGGTGTTTCTTCAGGAATTGGAGAACATTTGGCGCGTCTTTTGATTCAGCAAGGATGGCTTGTTATTGGCATCGCACGACGAGAAGAGGTTTTAGAGAAGTTGGAAAAGGAGCTGGGAACTGATGTTTTTATTTCCTATAGATGTGATGTCACACAGCCAGACCAGATTTCTGCGGTAACCGCATCTCTAAAAGAAAAAGATCAGATTCCTTGCCTTTTCTTTTTAAATGCGGGGGAAGGTTGGGGAGAAGATCACAAGAGCATGAATGTAGGAGATCAACAAAAGGTGTTTGATGTTAACTATTTTGGGGCTATTCGCTGGATTGAAGAATGGTTTCCTTTGGTTAAAGATCGGGAAACAACGTTTGTTGCTATGTCGTCATTGATTACTTTGTTCCCAGCGCCCTTCTCAATTGCTTATTGTGCGAGTAAAACCGCCTTAAGCTCTTATTTTCAATCCTTAAGACTGCGTTATAATAGGGGACCTGTGCGATTTATCACCGTTCTTCCTGGAGGTATTAAAACAGCTCTCTACAAAGGAGATAAAATTCCCCCCTTGACTTGGACTCCTGATAAAGCTGCTCGTTATATTTTAAGAAAAGTATTTTCTTGTAAAGAAGTTATAGCTTTTCCTTTCCTGTGGGTGTGCTTCTTTCGGTTATTAAATTTAATGCCAAAGAGCCTTGCGGCAAGAATTTTGAGACGCTCGTATTAAGTCAGAATATATTACTTTTACAACAACAACAACGGCACTGTTCTGTATTTATACTAAAACTAATTTCTTATTCAAAGCCATTTTTGTCTTTGCTATCGTCCGACCCTACGGGTTGATTTTTGAGTAGAAGAGTCTGCAGTTTCACTGTAGATAAACCCACAATCGATAAGAAATTTACGAAGAGAACTGATACGG
>JAKBAL010000167.1 GCA_021809225.1 Pseudomonadota bacterium
AGCAATTTCATATGCTATGGAACAAAGGAAAAGATAATACACTTTTGCGTTTTATCGTTCCCCAAAATCGCGAACTTACGAGAGAACGGTTAGCTATGATTCAAGGAGTTACTTACGTAATAGCATCTGGGTTTCAAATTTTTGGCGTTACACCTGTTAAGGAGATGAGAGAATGACTTTTTCCCCCAATAATGATGATCGCTTTTTAAAGCCAAGCCAATATAAGGGATGGTTTCGTTTTTCAACTCCCATTAGATATTTAGTTCTTCTTTTTATTATTGTTATTTTTACTATAATTGCGTGGTATTTATTGTTTGATAGACGTCAAAACTATAAAAACATTGATTTAGCTCTCATTCGTGCTGATGAAACTCCATTTAAAATCAAGGCTAAAGATCAGGGCGTTCCCAATATCACTCATCAAGATAAATTGGTTTATGGTCGTATTAGTCATGATCAGCAGACACCTTCTACTGAACACATTCTTCCAGATCCTGAGCTTCCTTTCGCTCAAACCAAGGAAAATTCTTCTGTCAAAATGGTTGAGCAGTATCTCCCAAAAAATATAGATTTTGAAAAGGTGGACTCTTCCCTCCCTGAACCCCATAAGGATTTATCTTCAACTACAGTCTCAATTGAAGATTTAATCGAAGAAACACAAGAAGACAATGCTGTGTCGCTTCAAAAGGTGGTGAAAGGAAATACCCTAATTCAACTCGGTTCTCTTAAAAGCTATGATTTAGCTGAAGCAGAATGGGCTCGTATTTTAAAACATAACAAGAATATTTTAGCAGGGCTTGAACCCTCTATTCAAAAAGTTGATCTAGGAGCAGATAGAGGAATTTTTTATCGTTTGCGAACAGGGGTTGCAAATAAAGAAATAGCAATTTATGCCTGTACAACGCTTAAAGCTAAAAAGGTAGATTGTCTTGTCGTTCAGTAGCTCTTCTTCTCCAGTGATATTTGGCTGTTCTGGTTATACATTAACATCTGCAGAAAGAATATTCTTTAAAGAAAATAATCCTTTAGGGTTTATTCTTTTTAAACGTAATATTCAAGATAAAATGCAGCTAAAGTTTCTTATTAAAGAGTTAAAATCAACCCTTCAGCAGAATAATCCTCTGATTCTTATTGATCAAGAAGGAGGTCGGGTTGTGCGTTTAACCTCACCGCATTGGTTTCATCCTCCTGCCAGTATGCAATTGGTCAAAGAAAGTCTTGAAGACTCAAAAAAGCAAGTTTATGAAACCTACGCGCGTATCGCAAAAGATTTAAAAGAAATGGGCATCACAGCCAATTGTGCCCCTGTTTTAGATCTTAATGTTGAGGGGGCCGATCCCATTATGGGTGATAGAACGTTTAGTGATGATCCTCACATTGTTTCAGAATTAGGAGCTGTTGCTATTGACGCTCTTCAAAAAGAAGGGATTATTCCTATTATGAAGCATATTCCTGGTCACGGTGCAGCCACCTGTGATAGCCATGAAGGACTCCCTGTTATCACTCTTTCCTCCCAAGACCTTCAGCCTCATTTCAAACCCTTTAAAGTCAATGCTCATTGCCCTTGGGCTATGACGGCGCATATTGTCTATACTGCTATTGATCCACAACATCCGGCAACTCAGTCTAGTCTCGTTATTCAAGGTATTATTAGGAAGCAACTGGGCTTTCAGGGGCTTCTTATGAGTGATGACTTAGGAATGAAGGCACTTACCGGATCTTTTGATCAACGTGCTCAAGCCTCTCTTAAAGCGGGATGCGATGCTGTTCTACATTGCTCGGGAATAATAGAAGAAATGTTTGACGTTATGAAAGGAGTTCTTGCTTTTTCTTTTCCAACACAACAGCAGGAAGTTTGATGGATATCCTGAGTTCCATCCTCATTTTTGGTATTCCCCTTCTTCTAGCTATTACGCTCCACGAAGCAGCTCATGGGTATGCTGCCCTTTACTATGGAGATGATACGGCGAAACGTATGGGACGAATCTCATTGAATCCTTTGCGTCACATTGACCTTATGGGAACAATTCTATTGCCTGGTTTTTTGATTTTTGCAGGATCGCCTGTGGTATTTGGTTACGCAAAACCTGTCCCTGTTAACTTTAGTCGACTTCGAGATCCTCGAAGAGATAGTGTGTTCGTAGCTGGAGCAGGTCCTGCTACCAATCTCTTCCTTGCCTTTCTCTCAGCTCTCCTTTTTCATATTCTTATTTTTTTCCCCCCTGAAGTTAACCTTTTACTGCAAGAGATGTTCAAATTTTCTTTAATAATTAACGTAACTCTAGCAGTATTTAATATGATTCCCCTCCCTCCTTTAGATGGAGGACGTGTTGCCGTTGGCCTATTACCAAAAGAATTAGCCCTTCCCTTGGCACGCCTTGAACCTTATGGAATTTTTATCATCCTTGGATTTATTGTGATTCCTTCTTTTTTTAAGGTTGATATATTTGCCTGGCTTATTTTGCCTCCTATTCAGAGTACTATTAAAATTATTTCATTTCTTTCTGGCTTATCATAAAAAAGAGCTTATATTTAAATTATGTTTTTAAAATGGAGAACTTCTTATGGGACTAAGTTTAAGTCATTTGCTTCTTGTACTAATTACAGTGCTCCTTGTTTTTGGCGCAGGGCGCCTGCCTTCTATTATGAAAGATCTTGCCAAGGGACTAAAATCTTTTAAGGAAGGTCTA
This sequence comes from Pseudomonadota bacterium, assembly GCA_021809225.1. Next base: position 2,691 of record JAKBAL010000167.1, read on the forward strand.
AAGGAAGGGGAAGAGAAACCTCATCTTCTGACGAAATCGTCCAATCCTGAGAATGAGTCATGAACTTTTCGAGTTGGATTGAAATTCTTTTTATTGCCCTTCTTGCGTTTATTATTATTGGTCCTAAGGATCTTCCGAAAGTACTTTACAAACTTGCACATTTTATTCAAGCTTTCCGTCGGTTTACATCTGAACTGATGGCTGAATTTGATACAATTTCCTATCTAAAAGAAATAGAAGAAAAAAAAGAAAAAAAAACAAAATGAAAATTTTTTTTTAAGCTTTATTACTTTACTTTTGACAAGCTGTCATGCCCATACTATCAAGCTTTATCTTCTTTCAAACCATAGTAATGTTGTTGAACACAATCAAGCCTTAGGCATAGCTGCAGCTTTAGAAAAACTGTCTCCTCAAAAAATCTATTTGGTTGATTTAAATGCACAAACTTTCACTTCTGCAGAAATTAAAGCTAAGATCGAAGAAAACTTGTCCAATGAAAAGGTTATTGTTATTGGCACAGGGGAGGGGGAAATAGCGGACATTCAACCCTTATCAAAACATCGAAATCTTATCATTTGTCTCTCTTCTCATGTGTTTTTAGACGATTATAAGACCCCTGAGCTTTTAAATAAAGTTAACTATATTGCGATTCCTAGCCATGAAGTGACTACTAATCAAAAATTACTAGGTGCAAAGCTAATCGAAACAACAGGCGTTACCCATAATCGTAATCCCGAAATTGTAGATAAAGTTTATAATGCTTGGAAAAAAGAACTTCCCAATTGTCCCTCTTATCTTGGCATCGGCTTAGGTGGAGATGTACCAACTCTTTCAAAAGAAATAAAATTTTTTACACAAGAAGAGGCAATAGAACTTGCTGAATATATAGCTGGGGCTGCTCAAAACGCCTGTATCCTGGTATTTAATGGGGCGCATACAGGTAAGTATACCGCCACCAAACAGGAAGATAAAAAAGTTCATCAACTTGGATATTCAGATCCGATCACCCTGCTTTTTAAAAAGCAACTCGCAGCTGCAGGAATTAAAAATATTAGAGTTTTTAACTTCCAACATAACACCCCAGAAAATAAACCCTGGATCTCTCCCTACGACTCTTTTGATCTGATAGTAGGGGCTGTGAGAGCAACTGATGGACAAATTTTTGTGCCAGGTGAGTCTACTTCAATGATTTCTGAGGTGATTGACATCCTTCCTCTTGGCCATGTCATTGTTTATGAAAATAATGTCATGAACAGGGTTCACAAAGCATATGTAGATAGTGAGTTTGCAGCAGGACGTATCTATTTAAAAAATTATCATAGTATCATAACTCCTGTGGCGAATATTAAAGAAAAAAAACCGAGCACAAACCAAATTATTGCTAATAAAATTTGGGAAGCTATTGTAAGTTAAGAAGGTTCATCTCTAATATCACCTTTTACTCAGATTCCGTAAACAAAATTTGAAGGCGAAAGAATGGGAGTAATGACTCACCCTCGCTATGAAAGATGTCATTAAGTATATTTTATTTTATGATCTAAAATCCAAACATATGATCTAGGCTAAAGCTACCATTTTTTTGCCGCAGCCCATGATAACCAAAAAGGCGGCACGTGTTATCTTGGATCATGACATATCCGCCGCGAGCTTTTTCGCGATCTGCCAATGTAAAGGTGTCTTGGTAAATCCACATGCGAGAGCCACTTTGCGGAATTTTCAAGTTAGCTTCTGCGATGGCTGTGCCTTCCTTTGTATAAAGGATGAGCTTTGTATCTGAAGTTTTGTGCCACGGAGTAGATGTGGGGTAAATTAAGTGGCAAAAGGTTTCAATGTCATCGTCAACCCTGAGAAAAAGACCTGTTGTTAATCCTGGAGGAGAGCCTTTATAGGATTGAGGTTCATTTTTATATGTAATAACTGTATTAAAGAGATGACTGCCAAAGCTTGTTTCGGCTTGAGCTGGAAGAGTTTTGTGTTCATAGCGGAAAATAGCGTGAAGCCAGCCATCCGCTTCAGTGCCAGCCTCAAAATCATAGACAAGTTCTACATGACCATAGTCTTGATTAAGCTGGATAATGTCATTAACAACAAGGGGTGTTGTTTGATGACGTGGCAGATTGCCAAAATCAAAGCTTCCTTTAAAAATTCCTTCCTTCGTATAAACGAGGGCTTTAACAGGCATAAAATGGAGTTCGCGACTCATAGGAGTGGGAAGGAGGGACGTCGTGTACAAATCTGTAGGAAAAAGGGGAGCAGGTAAAATAAATCCTTTCCCTAGCATATCTCTCATTTCTCGTAGCCTGAGGTCTGGCTTTAAATCCATTCGTTCAACATTCACGTGTGCCATGCAACGATAGCCTTTTTTATTAACGACTTCATAACGGGGGCGGACAAAATAGTGTCCTGCGTGAAGTTCGATTTGTTGAGGCCATCGGGCTTTTGGTAAAAGATCTGCTACATCAAGAGCATAGGTTCCGAAGGGCGGAATATCACGATCAAGAATATGATGATTTGAATCACCCATAAGGTTTAAGCTGACCTCATTTGCAGGGACAGAGGTGGGATGGCTATTTTGGAGCCAGAGAATGACTTTCTCGCCTTCACGAGGAGCGGGAAGCCCAGAAAAATACTCGGAAGGCCAGGCATTTGCATCATGGGTTGCTGAGATCTGCCCATCATCATGAAAAGTATCAAGGGCGTACTTTACAATGCTGTGGCCTTTGGTGTGTGTAAAATGAACAAAAAGCTGGCCGGTGAAATCAGGCAGGTTAAAGCGTTTTTTTATATCCCGACTATCAATGACAATGGAATGAACTGTTGCGGGAATTGACTCTTCCCATTGAGCAAGTATTTTGCCGTTTTGGTCAAAAAGGATAGCCCATAGCTTGACGTTTTTTGCATCGTACTTTGTCCAACAGTTGGCACTCAGAT
>JAKBAL010000168.1 GCA_021809225.1 Pseudomonadota bacterium
CCCCACAGGGATTTGTTGAGCCTTGGCCCATTTAATAAAATCGGCAACAATCAGAAAGTAACCTGGAAATTTCATTTCTTCGATGACATCAAGTTCATATTCTAGCTGTTTGAAATACTTTTCTCGATGCTCAGTTTTCGCTTTCTCATCTAAGTTAGGCGTAAAAACATGTCGATTAAGCCGTTCTTCAAGCCCAATGCGGGCTTGCTTGCGGAGTTCATCTCCTTCTGCTTGACAGGGAAAGGAGGGGAGGATGGGGTGAATAGGGGTGAGCAGAAAGCTACACCGTTGAGCAATGACAATCGTGTTTTCAATAGCTTCAGGCAGGTCTGCAAATAGAGACTCCATTTCTTTTGGGGATTTAAAGGAGTGATCTGGTGTGAGTCTCCTACGATTTACCTCATTTACATAGGTCCCTTCGGCAATACATAACAAAGCATCATGGGCCTCATAAAGGGCGGGGTCGGGGAAAAAAGCTTCATTTGTAGCAACAAGTGGCAAATTTTCAATATAAGCTAAATCAATAAGAGCATTTTCTAATATTTCTTCTTCAGGTGTAAGGATACCTTGTCGAGAGATTTCGATATAAAGATGATCTTTAAAGAGGGAGTGAAGAACTTTCAGATAGTCCCTCCCCTCTATTCCGCGTGCTAACCGTTTTGCAAGACCACCTTGGAAACCCCCTGTAAGAGCGATAAGTCCTTCCGTCCACTGACTAAGTGTAGGAAAGTCAATTTGTGGAGATTCTTTTTCCTTTCCGTTTAAGTAGGCATGAGAGACGATTTTAAGCAGATTTTGATAACCCTTTTGATTTTGAACAAGTAGAATAAGGGTATCTGTCTCATTGTTTCGGTTGCAAAGATCAGATGTTATTTGAATTTGGCAGCCTATGATGGGCTGAACTCCGGCTTCTTTTGCTGTGAGTGCAAACTCTAAAGCTCCAAAAAGGTTGTTTGTATCGGTCATTGCAACAGCTGGCATCTGATATTTTTTGGCGAGCGCAATAAGCTTTTTAACGGGGATAGCACCCTCTAATAAGGAATAGGCCGTATGAACTCGTAAATGCACAAACATTTTCACCTCATTTTCCTATCTATATACGAGATTTTATAAGGTTAAAAGGAGTCGTCTTTTATGCTGGGGATGTGGTATCCAAAATTGAAAGCTGAACAGCTGAAAAAGCATTGGGCTTCACAGGGAATAAAATACCAGAGAGGGAGTAACAAGTAACAATTATAGAGAATATCTTGCCAGATGGGCGAGAGTGAGGTATACAAGCTTTCTTATGGAATTTAAAGGATATCAATATAAGTAATAAAGATCTTATGTATAAGCAATTACTTAAAGGAATATAAATGCCTGAAAAATTTGTTGTTGATAGTGAGTCTGTACGGGGGCTTGCTAAGCTTCTTGAGGAAACGGGTCTAACTGAAATTGAGTATCAGATGGGAACTCAACGTATCCGAGTGGTTCGTGGGACTACGTCTGAATCTTATACACACTATCATCCTTCGACGCCTCCCCACTCTTCACCAATTCCTCCCTCTCAACAAGGAGAAACTTCTGTTTTGTCTGTTTCTCAAGGTGAAACCATTACCTCGCCTATGGTGGGAACGGTGTATTTAGCGATGGAGCCTGGAGGAGTCCCCTTTATTAAGGTGGGTGATCTTGTGAAAAAAGGAGATACCTTATTAATTGTAGAAGCGATGAAAGTGATGAACCCAATTCGCGCTTCTCGAGAGGGTAAGGTACTTGAGATTTGTGCCCAAGATACAAAACCTGTTGAGTTTGGAGAAGCTCTCGTCATTCTCGAGTAATAAAGGATTATCCAGATGTTTCAAAAGATACTGATTGCCAATCGAGGGGAAATTGCCCTTCGCATTTTAAGGGCCTGTCGTGAGATGGGCATTCAAACCGTCGCTGTTCATTCCTCAGCGGATAGTGAGGCAATGCATGTTCGTTTGGCTGATGAGAGTGTCTGCATTGGTCCCGCACCCTCTCGCGAAAGCTATTTGAATATGCAAGCTATTCTTTCGGCTGCTGATGTTTGTGGCGCGGAGGCCATTCATCCTGGTGTTGGATTTCTGTCCGAAAATGCTGCTTTCGCTGAAATGGTGGAAGAGCATGGCATGACCTTTATTGGCCCAACGCCTGATCATATCCGTCTAATGGGTGATAAAATTACAGCTAAGAAAACGGCACTCGAGCTTGGAATTCCTGTCGTGCCTGGTTCGGATGGGGCGTTAGATCTTCAAGGGGACATAGATTCTCTTGCGGAACGCATTGGATATCCTGTTTTGATTAAAGCCGCTTCAGGGGGAGGCGGAAAGGGAATGAAGGTTGCCTATAGCTCTGCGGATATTGAAGAGGCTTTACGTCTTGCTCAAACAGAGGCGAAGGCTTGTTTTGGTAATGACGAAGTCTATATGGAAAAATATTTGGGAGGTCCTCGTCATATAGAGGTTCAAGTGATTGGCGATACCCATGGTAATGTTGTCCATTTGGGTGAACGGGATTGTTCTCTTCAACGCCGTCATCAAAAGGTTTGGGAAGAAGCCCCTTCTCCTGCAGTTTCACCAGAAATTCGGGAAAAGCTAGGAAAAATTGTGGTGCAAGCGATGAAAAAGCTAGAGTACCGTGGTGTTGGAACTATTGAATTTTTGTATGAAGGGGGAGAGTTTTATTTTATTGAAATGAATACGCGACTTCAAGTTGAGCACCCGATTACGGAAATGATTACAGGTGTGGATTTAGTCCGTGAACAAATTCGTGTGGCTGCGGGCTTTCCCTTAAGCTTCCGTCAAGAAGATATTCAGTTTAAAGGTCATGCCATTGAATGCCGTATTAATGCGGAAGATGCGGAAACTTTCATACCTTCACCTGGGAAAATACAGGATTATCTTACACCTGGCGGGTATGGAGTGCGAATAGATAGTTCAATGTATCAAGGATATCAAGTTCTTCCTCATTACGATAGTTTAATTGCTAAGCTTATTGTCCATGGGTCGAATCGAGAAGAATGTCTTAAAAGGGTTAGTCGTGCACTCCATGAGTATGTCATCACAGGCATTAACACACTTTTACCTCTGCACTGTGAACTTGCAGAAGCTGAAGATGTCATCAAAGGGGACTATGATATTCATTGGCTTGAAAAATGGCTTGCTTTAAAAGCCAATAAAGAAGCAGCTTAAAATTCTCTCCTTAAAAAGGGATCTTTAGTGTTTCTTAAGAAAAATAGAATACACTAAAATAAAATCACTTTTTACAATAAGGAGAGAAAAATGAGAAATTTAATGTTTTTAGCCCTATTAGGAGTTATCGCAACGTCTCTATCGGCATGCTACACTGTAAGAGGTGCTGGTGAAGATGTGGCTGCGGCAGGTGGTGCTGTTGCAAGAACCGTAGATCCTGCGCCTTATCCAACTCCCGTTCCTGTGATTGTGCATTATTAATCTCAATAATGTTTAGGAATATTTTAAAGATTTTGATGCCTGGTTGTTTCAGCCATCATGGTTCTTTGGTTGAAAAAAGAAAAACATTGTTTCTTCCCTCAAATCGCAACCCCTCTCTTCGTGAAGATGGGGACGATGAGAGGAATCAAAGAGAAGATGGTCAGGATAATCTAATTTTTTTTAACTATTTGTATTTGTATTTTTATTAATCATACTTTGATAATGAAAATTTCAGTGAACATTCCACGGAATAAACCTCGTGGAGTGTTCGTTGAAGTTTAGTTAGCATGGAATCTTTTTAAAAAACTAAATATGGCTTAACATTTTCTCTAAAATCTACTCTCGCAATGACTCTATCCCATCAATAACCTTTTTTTCTCGTGGAAGATAAGTTTGATTCGCATGAAGAGTGAAAAAAACGGGGGCAGGCGTATTTAAAGGAGTCCAGGAAAATGTTACAGTGGAGAAGGTTACCTCCTCAAGATGATATCCTTCGACATCACCTCCAGTTTCAGGACTTATAATTTTATGATTAACCCACAATGACCAATGACTGGAGTCAAGATAAATAATAGTTAACAGATAAAGTGGATTTGTCTTTTGCTGCTGACCTTGAAAATTTTCACGAATATAAAAAATTTCTTCTTCTGAAAAAAAAAGGGAAGGATAAGAATAAAGATTATTTCTATTGAGCAAAAAAAACATAATGAAGGCTAATTTATTTTTCATGGCTTTGTTTCTTCATGGCAAACCACTCAAAAACGAGCTTTCCCGTCATAAATGAAAAAGTCTCTTCTTTGCTTAAAGAAAAAAGATTTTTCTCGTTTGCAGATGGTGAGCGTACAAGAGTGAGCTCATGAGAAACGAGAATCCCTGGAAAATTATCTAAAAGTCTATCAACAAAATCATAGATATCCGTGTCAAGTAAGGCTCTAACTTCAAACACTATTTTTGTAACTTTGAAAGGTGAGTCCCCACCGATGGTTTTTAAATTTTCAGGTTCAAAAGTATAAGAAACCTCACTTAAAGTATGACACAACTCTTCCAGAGCTTCTGCAGCGACCAACCGATTGTGAGGAAGAAACCATCCTTTTTGAGTCAAGAACATAAGTTCTTTCTGGTGAGCTTTTATAAAAATGAGGTCATTTTTTAAATCTTTAACGTTTCTTTGAAGGGCTTTTTGCTCTGTCCTCATTGTCTGAAAATAATTTTTTTGAGTACTCTGAAAACCAATGGATCCGCAAAGGCTAAGGATAAGACCACCTCCACACCCCACCCAAAGACTCAATTCTATTTTCATTAAAGCACGATTTTAATTTGAACGATGGGGAGGACTTGATCCGCATGGTTTTTGAAAATTTCATGTGAGCTACTATTGAAAGGAGCCTTTAAAACGTGAATGTGACTTCTGGGAAAGATTTCTTGGCAAGACCTGAGGAAAGATTCAAATTGGGCAGCAAGAGCACTTCCCCGTTTATTATTCATCCAAAAACTGATGATAAGTTCAGGTTTTGCTTCAGCATACCATTTTAACTGATGAAGACGTATTTTGTGCCTATTGAGCAAAGTTACAAGCTGATCGACGATTTTTAAGGGGTTAATCGTAAGGGATTTTAAGTGATGATATTGAGTAAGGGCTGACTTTATTGCACTAACATTCTCATTTTCTAAGAGAATTCTAAGATGATGCGCTTTAGTTTGCAAAACGTCGATTGTTTTTATAACTTCTACTGTTTTGTTTTTAAAATAAAATCCTTGATACAAATGAAGTCCTAGAAAAATAAGAAGGCCCATAAAAACAATCCCTATGCTTATTCGTAACCAAATGAACTTAGAAGAAAACTGCCTTTTCAGCGTAAAAGTAGGATGTTTTTGAGAGGCAATAAAACTAAGAAGAGTCTGGGGGTTAGGCAAGGCTTTAGCTTCTGGGAAGGTTAAGAGGCTTTCTTTTACCAAACTGAGAACCTGAATTTTTTCATGAATATCTTGATGGGTGCGACTGACAAAATGTAGAGACGTTTTCAGATCTTCTTCCTTTTGCGAGAGACGAGACAAGAGAAGCCTGTTTCCCTTAAAGATGACGTGACGATTTTCATAGGAAGAAATGGGATAAACAAGCATTTGATAGCCTTTTGAAAAAGGCAGATTGCTTTTTAGAAAGTTACCA
>JAKBAL010000169.1 GCA_021809225.1 Pseudomonadota bacterium
GATCTGGTGCTGCTTTTCTCGGTGCTGCTTTTCTCGGTGCTGCTTTTCTCGGTGCTGCTTTTCTCGGTGCTGCTTTCTTTGTTGTAGTCTTACGAGGCGCTGCTTCAACTTCAGCAGAACCTACCGGACTTATTAAAAAAGACAAAGCGATTAAGGGGACAATCACTAAGCCACCTAAAACACGCTGAACAAACTTACTCTTCATAACTATCACTCCTAATCAACAACACCATTACAATGATTAATCATACCACAAAGCATGCATTAATTCAAATTTTTAATCTATGCTATTGTTTTATAGATGAAAAAAAATTTTCATCGCTAACAAAACAATATCCTTTTATAGATTCTCTACTACACATATATGAACTTTATGTCTATTTGCAATCTTTTTCTTAAAAATATTTTTAGAACTTAATAAAATTTTATTATAAATTTGTTTTTATTTTTTATAAAATACGTGAGTTCTTATGAAAAAACCTGCTGGAGAAAAGTATCTTGCCTTTTTTTTACTGATCCTCCTCTTAAAACTCACGATCTTCAAAGACCAGATTTCTTTTTAACAACAAAGCGCCATAGCTTTTCTTGACCGCGCCTAATACCAATCCGGGGTGTTGCTTCATAGGGAGGAGAAAGAGGAGAGTCTTTAATGTAGAGCGCATCACCCTCTGTAAGATCAAGCGCGTTATGATCACGGGTAATACCTAAATGTTGGCATAATTTTCCCGGACCATTGAGATAAAGGAGTGAAGGCTTAACCAACATCAAGCCTCGAATCAGGACGGCCCCAGGGGATCCTTCTTCTTCTGTCACAAAGTTGAGGCAATAATACATCCCATAGATAAAGTAAACATAACTAAACCCCGCAGGACCAAACATCACAGCACTTCGCGGCGTTTTCCCACGGGCTGCGTGGCTTGCAGGATCGTCTTGTCCAATGTAGGCTTCAGTTTCCGTAATGACTCCTGCTGAAGTGCCAAAAACCATAATTTTACCCAGAAGCTCTTGAGCCACGACAGGTGTGGAACGATTAAAAAAATCTCGGGAAAGACGATCAACCATGACGTCTCCAAAAGAAAAGGCTTTCCACTATTCTTTTGGGAATCTTAGGCAAACCAAGAACTTCATCCATACGTCGATCGAGAAAGTCCCATGTCGCTTCAAAATCATCGGAATGATCGCGAAGCCAATATAAAAATGTGGAAGAATACACCCACGCTAAAAGACCACGTTTTGTATAAAAATTAAAGTCTGTCGACGTGTCTCCCGCATAATACCAAATTTCACTAACGGTTTGATAGAGAAGACAACTCGCTGAACCCAAATAGGGTGGAAAAGCTAAATAGGTTGCTGTTTTGCGTGCAGCTTCTCGATAGGCAGCTAAAAGGCAAAGGCGCGTTTTGACCCCTAAGGCCACTTTCTCTCTAACGCGCAAGCCTTCTGGGATAGGAAGAGCCGCCATCATTTCTTGATCTAAAAGTGCGCTCCAATAAGCAACCGCTTCTAAGGGGCCTTTAGGAAAAAGACGCCACCCGTAGGAAGGATCTACGCCTATTTCTCTTGCAGCGCGTTCTAAAAGGTTCTGCGACCACCCATCAAAAGGCACATGAATAAGGGCTCGCATTAAAATTTGTCTTTTAATTTCTTCTCGTTCGTCCATATTTTTCTCTTTTCTTCATAAGCCTGGTATACTATAGTCACATTGTTTTGTTCAATCTTTAGCTCAATTTTGGAAGGAGGTGTTAAAGGTTCATGCAAGTTATTGTCCGTGACAACAATGTTGACCAAGCGCTTCGTGTACTCAAGAAAAAAATGCAACGAGAAGGCATTTTTCGAGAAATGAAATTGCGACGGCATTACGAAAAACCTTCCGAGAAAAGAGCTCGTGAGCAAGCTGAAGCTATTCGGCGTGCTCGTAAACTCGCTCGTAAACGCTCTGATCGAGAATAATCGATCTTTAAAACTCCCCCACCTTGGGGGAGTTTTTTATTGAGTCTTATCTGACAGAATTTACTTATGAAACATATTTATTTAATTGCACCCTCCTATGCCTTCCCACAAGAGGACGCAGGCTTAACGAAATCCTATTTTGAAGCTCTAGGGATGCAGGTCACAGCGCCACCTGATCTCTTGGGAAAAGATCTTTTATGCGCGAACCGCGATGAAATTCGTTTATCTCATCTTCAAAAAGCCTTAAGTGACTCCACTGTCGATATTATCTGGTTGCTTTATGGAGGATATGGGCTGACGCGTCTTATACCTGACCTCCTCCGGATGAAAAAACCTGAAAAAGAAAAGCTCTTCATCGGATATAGTGACGGCACGGCCTTGCATGTATTTTTAAATCAAAATTGGGGTTGGCCTTCTGTTCATGGCGTATCAGCTCACCAAATGTCTAAGAAACGGGTGGGCATGCAAACGATTGAGTCTACTTTACGTATTATGAAGGAAGGACTTCATAGCTATTGTCCCCCTGCCCTACAACCTTTTAATGAAAAAGCAAAAACAATGACTTCCCTTTCGGGAACGGTCGTGGGCGGTAATCTTTGCCTTTTAGAATGTAGCCTCGGCACAGATTGGCAAATCGATCCAAAGGGTAAGATACTTTTCCTTGAAGAAGTTTACGAGCGTGGCTATCGCGTGGATCGAATGCTCATGCATCTTCAACAAGCACACACTTTTAAAGGCGTTAAAGCCATCCTTCTTGGTGATTTTGTTAAAGGGAATGAAAACGATGGAACATCCTTAATTCCTGCCGTCCTCAAGCGCTTTGCTGAACAATGCTCTGTGCCTGTCTTTCACTTGCCAGGATATGGGCATGGGGAAGAAAACCTTCCTCTGCCTTTTTATAGAGATCTTGAATTTTCAGTTTTGAGGGATTGATGCGTGCTCTGTTCATTTTTGGTAACCATTCACCACCTGTGTCATGCGGTTAATTAGTATTAAGATACAATCATATTTACAATCAAACGAATGATCAATTCTTTATCATAAGGATCACTTCCCGCAATCAACAAGGCTAGGGCAACTAAGGCCATATCACTGAAAGGCGTTAAGGGGATCCCTTGCTTTTTAAGATAAATGAGAAATAAAAGCACAGCAATGGATTCGTTCCCATCACTAAAGGGATGATCCTTAATCAAGAAATAGAGAAGGTGAGCTGCTTTTTCTTCACGAGATGGATAAAGATGTTTTTCTTCAAAAGTCTGATCTATATTGCCAAGAATTCCTTCGAGCTTATTTTTGGGATGAATTCCAAAGTGAGATGTGGCTTGTCCCTTTTGAATAAGCTGGTATTTCAGCTTCTCAACCGCCTCAATGGCTTCTTGATAGGTCAGCTGAGAGATAGAAGGAACTGAATCTTTGGGAAGGGTTAACTTACCCTCCTCATACTTAGATAAGAGACTCCAAGTTTTAGGGTAGTTTGAAATCAATAAAAGAACGTCATCTTTTTCATTGCTATGCGCCTTATCTTGATCTTTCATCTCTAATCCCCTGTTTGCAATCTCATTTCCTATCACTCTATTGAAGACAATTGTTTATAAATTTCTTGAACTTGCTTCTGAAGTTCAGGAATATCTTTTTCAAGTGTTTTCCAAACAAGCTCTAAATCTACAGTAAAGTAACCATGTGATACTCGATTACGCATCCAATAAAGATCGCTCCAGGGAACTTCCGGATGTTCAGCAGTAAAATACGGATGGTGGCGATCTATATTACGAGAAGCTTCACCAATGATTTCAATATTACGAATAACTGCATCTTGAATAAGCTCACTTTTAAGAAAAGAAACCTCACTTACATCATCTATATAGTGATTTATCCGCTTGATCGCGGTCAGAATGTGTTCAAGATAATTGAGGACATGGAGTTTAGATTCTTTGCTCATATAGGCCTGGCCTCTTTCAGAATCTGGCTACGAAATCGTTCTGGCAAAGCTCTAGGGGTAAGAACATCCACAGGAACACCTAGTAAAACTTGCAGCCGATTTTGAATCTTTGCGATATCCATTAACGTTGTTTCAAGTGTTGGATCAACAAGCAAGTCAAGATCACTGTTGTCAGTGTCATCTCCATGCAGAACAGATCCAAAAACGCGAGCATTACAAGCATGATTCTGCTCAACGATGAGTTTGATAGCTTGTCTATGTGAGTTGAGCACGATCGAAGGTCTCATGTTTTATTTCCTTCAAATTTGTGTTAGAAAACAGTCAACACCATGTCTTTTTAGTACCTAATCCCCTGTTTGCAATCTCTCCACAAGCTCTTTAACGGTAGGAATATAGCCCCCTTTGTAGAAGGGATCTTCGGAAAAACGATAGGCGGCATGGCCTGCAAACATGAGCTGGGAGTCGACTTCCTCACTATGGCTAATTTCTTGTAAGGTCTTTTGAATGCAAAAAGAGCGAGGATCTGCTTTGCGGCCTGTCGTACCCGCTTCAACTTGAGACCAATTACTAAAAAGACAAGAACTTAAGCAACCCATACAATTGATTTGGTCGGTAAGAATTTCATTTGTCTTTTCAGGTGTTACAAAAATCAAAGTAGAATCAGGCGTACGCATGGGTTCCGTAAAACCTAACCTTAACCAGTCTTCAGCCATTTGCTTATCATGAGGCGTAAGGTAGACGAGTCTTCCGCGAGCGCCGACAGGAAACCCTTCCGTGTGGTCACCCACCGCCGTAATAGAATAAGCCACCTGACGCGTTGAACGTTCTTTTAGGTCATCTAAGAAAGGGTTCGAAACAGCAGAAGAATAAAATCCTGTAGGGCTGAAACGGTTAAGATAAATGTCCCCGGTCTTTAAAGTTAAAAGTCGCTGCTTCCATGCATCCGAAATGGGACTCTCTTGAGTCAAAAGAGGTCGCGTTCCAAATTGAAAAGCAATAGGTCCTAAGTCAGGATTTTCAATCCAATTGGACCATTCTCTTAAATACCAAACGCCCCCTGCCATAACGATAGGAACATCATGCAGCCCATACTCACGCATCACTTGACGAAGTTCGAGAACCCGTAGGTAAGGATCTTCTGGTTTATCAGGGTCTTCACCGTTACTAAGGCCATTATGGCCGCCTGCACGCCAGGGATCTTCATAAACCACAGCGCCCAACCACTCAGGAAACTTATGATATGCTCGCTTCCAGAGAGCACGGAAGGCACGTCCAGAAGAAACGATCGGGTAGTAATAAATTCCATAACTTGCTGTAATTTGAGCAATCCGATAGGGCATCCCTGCTCCACAGGTAACGCCATGGATAAAAGGACTCACCTTTTCTAAAACGCCATGAAGGACTTCTTCTACAGCCGCCATTTCCCAAAGGACATTCATATGAAGGCGGCCTTCACCATTGGACCTTTCGTGAGCAATTCTCGCCTGGGTAATTCCCCCTTGAATAGCATATTCAATAAGCTCGCGATGGCGTTCTCTTCGTGTTTTTCCTTTATAAACAATAGCTTACGGTATTCGCATCGTCACACCACCGCAGCGAGTAAGCACATAGCAAGCGCGCGGGTCCTTAGCTCAATGGTTAGAGCAGCAGACTCATAATCTGTCGGTTGCGGGTTCGAGCCCCGCAGGACCCACCACCCCAGCCGCATCGGGACGAGTGCC
>JAKBAL010000170.1 GCA_021809225.1 Pseudomonadota bacterium
CGTTTTATCTCATGCAGGTTATCTATAGCCTTTTTTGGATATATTTGCGTTCCATTTTTTTCGGACGTGCTTTCACCCAATACTTCTGAGGCACTTCGTGTTTTATCTGTAAAAAACAAGAGAAGATTATCTTCTAGCTCGTGCATTTTATTTTTTGATATTTTTAAGGAATTTATATTAACCGAATCGTCAGGATTAAATTGAAAAGACCTTATTCCTCCATAGGTTGCAATGTACTGATCCTGTTTTCCAACAGGGCATCCAAGTTTTTCTATCTCCATTTTACAGGCAAGTTCTGCCAAGCTTTGTCGCTCCAAAAATGTATTCGTAAACTCACTAAGAGCCTGAATTAAGCAACAAGTAAAGGAGCCAGAAGATCCAAGTCCTGTCCCAGCTGGTACGTCCGCCAAGGTCGTAATTTCAATTCTAGGCTGTTTAGCGTTTTCTCCATAAAAATATTTTAATGTCTCTCTCATAATATTGTGATTAATAGAATCAAAATTCTCTACATGCTCTATTTCTGAATATTTTAAAAATACTCCGGGAAAAAATGGCTCAATAACTGTAACATATATATATTTATCAATGGCGGCTGAAACCAAAGACCCTCCAAATTCTCTATAATAGAAAGGAAGATCTGTCCCTCCTCCACAAATTGATATTCTAAGGGGACTACGAGCAATAATCATAACCTGATTTTCTCCTTATCGATTGAACAATAGAAAGAACAGCTTGTGCATCTTCTGGACCTGGCTCAAGATGTGTTTTCGTTTTAATACTATTTAAAAAAGCGAGAAATTCATTTCTCCATGAAGAATCGGAAGCGGGAAATTCCCATATAATTGTTTCTGGAGGTCCCATATGAGGTAACATACGATAAAACATTAGTCGTTCAACACCATAACTTCCACCAAGTCCTTCTATTTTTAATTTTCCTGTTTTTCCAAAAATTTCAAAAGAAAAAGTATTCTTCCATTCTGTCCAACTGGCATGAAGAAAGGCAGTTTTTTGATCTTCAGTACGAAGTAACAAAAAGCCATTATCTTCAACCTTACTATTCCAAAAATAGCTTGTAGCCCATCCTTCGATGGTCGTGAAATCACCTAAAAACCATCGTGCTAAATCAATGAGATGTGTACCTTGATCAACTAATTCTCCTCCTCCTGAGATTTCTGGATTAAACCTCCATTCTTTTTCATATCCAAGCCTTCCTCCATGACCATAATGAGCGCGAATAAACATCAATGGACCAATCTCTCCTGCATCAACAAGTTGTTTAGCCTTCTGCAATGCAGGATGATATCGATGGTTAAATCCGACATGAACAAGTACTTGGTTTTCTTTCGCAGCTTTAATTATAGGAGTAAGTTCTTCAGGAAACCTAGCTCCTGGCTTTTCTAAAAGAACATGTTTTCCTGTATTTACCATCTCTAAGGCTATTTCGGGAAGGAGATGGTGGGGAGTCGAAACAATCACTAAATCCAAATCTGCATCAGCAACCTTACGCCAGCTAGCAGTATGGCGAGCACCTAACAAGTTTCCTAGAGAAGAAGCCTTTTCTTCATCTGTATCAGCAACAATTTTAACTTGTCCTTCTGATATATTCTGAGCACGCTTATACCCAATAAGTCCACATCCAATAATTCCTATTTTCATGTTATCATTTCTTTGTTTAATGAGGCATATAAAAAAGTAAGAGTTACAGTAAAAAAGCTGCTTAGACGTGGAAAACTATCATAATATTAGAAAACAATGCAAGAAACTTTTTTCAATAAGATTGCAAAAAGATAAAAAATCCTTCTCTCTATAAAAAGGGCCTCTTCCTTCTGCAGTATTTCTTTTCCTCGCTACACGTCACATTTAAAAAAAAACAATTTTAAAAAAAACACTTGCTAAAAATAATTTTTGCTCGCATATTCAACTCGCCTCATTTAGGGGTATTTTATTTATGGAGAAAAACACTATGAAGTCATTAGCTTATACATTAGTTGCCCTTTTCAGCATGTTCACAGTTGCTCAAGCAGACGATGCAGCAAAGAGCGCAGCTCCTACAGAAGAAGTTATTGCTGAAGAAGCAGTGATTGAGCCAGCACCAGTTGAAGGATCAACTGAAAAGCCAGCACAAGAGTAACTTATCAACACCTTAGTTGAAAAGTTTTTAAAAAAGGGAAATGTTTTTCATTTCCCTTTTTCTTGACCCCTCAAAAGAACTCGTGTATTTCCTCAGTTATGGTTTTTTTGAGCTCAAAAAAAGTAGTAACGTCTTTCCTCCGCAGTTGGCTCTACGAGCTCACCGGTCTTTGTTTTTTGATTTTCTCTCTTGCGCTTAGTGCGTCTCTTTTAACCCACGCTCCCACAGACCCTTCTTGGAATCTAGTAGTGGATAGTGAGATTCAAAACCTTTTAGGATCTTTGGGGGCTGTTACGAGCGATCTCTTTTTGCAATTTTTTGGTCCTTTAAGCTATATTCTGGCGCTTTTTTTTCTCACAATGGGTTTTTTTCTTTTCACCCATCCGAAAGGATCTTCCCTTCTCCTTCGCACCACTCTTTTTCTAAGTGGCTTTCTCCTTCTTCTCTCAAGTCTTTCCTATTGGGGGAAAGGGGGCGCTTTTGGGTATCTTCTTCTTAAAAACCTAGATGGAATTCCTGTCTCTCCTTTATGCCTTTCCCTCTCTCTTTTAGCTTTAAGCCTTCCCCTGCTTCTTTTTACAAGCGGTTTTAAATTTTCTTATCTAAAGAGATTTAGCTTTTTGATACAAAAGCCGCCTCAAAAAATTAAAAAAGTAAGGAAATCTTCTTCTTCACCGTTGGAAAAAGACGAGGATATGGAAACCAAAGAGGTTCCCCGGGATACCTCCCTTCGGTTAAGGGAGTTTGTGAAGCCACACCCTCAAAAAGAAGCTCCAAAATCATCACCTTCTCTCAAACCCTTTGATGGAGATGAACCCTATCAACTTCCTCCTCTTGAACTCTTATATCTTCCCAAAAATTTTTCACAAAAGTTAGATTTTGATCAAGATGCTCTTCAAAAAACTGCTGAATCACTTGAATCGGTTCTCAATGATTATGGAATTCGTGGAGAAATTGTTGGTGTTAAACCAGGGCCTGTCGTAACTCTTTACGAGCTTGAGCCTGCTCCAGGTGTCAAATCTTCTCGTGTCATTGGCCTTGCAGATGATATTGCACGGTCATTAAGCGCCATTTCTGCACGTGTTGCTGTTGTTCCTGGTAAAAATGTTATTGGGATTGAACTCCCGAATAAGACAAGAGAAACCGTCCATTTACGGGATCTTCTCTCTCATGATGACTATGAAAAATCAAAAGCTCACCTGACCCTCATCTTAGGAAAAGATATCAGTGGAGCCCCTATCATTGCTGATTTAGCGCGCATGCCCCATCTTCTCGTTGCTGGAACAACGGGATCCGGGAAATCAGTTGCTGTGAATGCCATGATTCTGTCCTTGATTTATCGACTCCCCCCTGAACGTTGCAAGTTTATTATGATTGACCCTAAAATGCTGGAGCTTTCTATTTATGATGGAATTCCGCATCTTTTATCCCCTGTCGTTACAGAGCCCAAAAAAGCTGTGGTGGCCCTTCGTTGGGTTGTAAGGGAGATGGAGAGTCGATATCAAGCCATGTCCAAACTTTCTGTGCGTAATATTGAGGGGTATAACCAACGAATTCTTGAAGCTAAGTCGCGAGGAGAGCTTATTTCGCGTCGCGTCCAAACGGGATTTGATCCTGAAACTGGAAAACCCATTTTTGAAGAGCAACCCCTTCCTATGGAACCTCTTCCTTTTATCGTTGTTGTTGTCGATGAGATGGCCGATTTGATGTTGGTCGCAGGAAAAGAAATTGAATCCGCTGTCCAACGTCTTGCTCAAATGGCACGCGCTGCAGGTATTCACCTTATTATGGCAACCCAAAGGCCTTCTGTCGATGTTATAACAGGAACGATTAAGGCCAACTTTCCAACCCGTATTAGCTTTCAAGTTAGCTCTAAAATCGACAGTCGTACCATTTTGAATGAGCAAGGAGCCGAACAACTTCTCGGCCAAGGCGACATGCTTTATATGGCATCTGGTGGACGAATTTCCCGCGTTCATGGTCCTTATGTTGGCGACGGCGACGTAGAAAAAGTTGTTCAATTCTTAAAATCCCAAAGCGAACCTTCTTACATAGAAGATATCACGATTGATCCTTCTGGGCCTGAACTTAGCTTTGGGGATGAAGGAGGTAGCGAAGAAGACGCTCTTTATCAACAAGCGCTAGCCCTTGTTTATCGTGAGGGAAAAGCTTCCACAAGTTTTATTCAACGCCACTTAAAAATCGGGTATAATCGTGCTGCACGCCTTATTGAACAAATGGAAGAAGAAGGCATTGTTAGTAGTCCAAACCACGTAGGCAAACGGGAAGTCCTTGGAAGAGGATCTCAGGAGAATTAAAAATGAAGATAAAAAAAATAGCGTATATTCTGATCATCTTGAGCTTTTCTTTTAAAAATGCGATCGCTCTTGAAGAGACCCAACTGTATGAAAATTATCTCAATGAGCTTAAAACCCTTACAGGAAATTTCACCCAGATAAACAATAACGGTCAGACAATCACGGGAACGATACAAATCTCTCGACCCGGTAAGATGCGCCTCACATATGATCCCCCCTCAAGTCTCCTTATTGTCGCCGACGGTAAATGGCTTATCACCATGGATACGGCAGCAGATCAGGTGGATTACGTTTCTTTAGACAAGACTCCTGCAGCTTTTATTTTGAATCCCAATGTTAATTTTAATCGGGATGTTGAAGTTATGAGTATTGTTCCAAAAGATGAAACAACTGAGATTTCCCTTATCCGCAAAGAGGAGCCAGATGCAGGCCGTATTACCCTTGTTTTTCAAGAGAACCCTATTGCTCTTAAAGAATGGAGTATTATTGACCCTCAAGGAGCTGAAACCCGTGTTGTTCTTTCCAATACAGAACTCAATGTTCCTTTGGACTCTAGTCTCTTCTTCGTCAAAAGTCCGAATTTGATTCAGCAGATATTTTAACTGTCCGCCACCCTCTCTTTTAATCGTATTGCTGAAAGCCATTTCAAAGAGTACATTAAAAATATAATTTTAAACAAATTGCGGATAAGAAATGGAATTTGATCCGACCCTCCTTTCACGAATTCAGTTTGGTTTTACAATTAGTTTTCACATTATTTTCCCTTCTCTTACAATTGGCTTAGCAAGTTGGCTCGCGGTTGTTGAAGGGCTTTGGCTTAAAACAGGAGATGAAGTCTATCAAGAAATCTATAAACTTTGGGTTAAAATTTTTGCTGTCACTTTTGGTATGGGAGTTGTATCCGGTGTTGTCATGTCCTATCAATTTGGCACAAACTGGTCTGTTTTTTCTGATAGGACTGGAAATATTTTGGGTCCTTTACTTGCATTTGAAGTATTAACAGCTTTTTTTCTTGAGTCATCTTTTCTTGGTATTATGCTTTTTGGGTGGGGTAGAGTCACACGAGGAATGCATTTTATATCAACAATCATTGTTGCGCTTGGGACCGTCATTTCAGCTTTTTGGATACTTTCTGAGAATAGTTGCATGAAAACC